>JABXID010000121.1 GCA_013373245.1 Gammaproteobacteria bacterium | reverse complement strand
TCACCGAGCCTTTTTTCTTTTTCAATGGTCAATACCGTAAGCGCTGATGCCCCAAGATCCGGGAGTTCATTTGACGAGTTATAACTGTTAGCCAAATTATTAGCTGAGAATAGTGTTGCAATTGTGAGTAAACTACTAATTAACAACGAAGAGGTTTTAAATTTCATAATACCTTATGTACTGCGTTAATCGGTCAAATCGTCTTGATTCATTTGACTGCGAATGACTTCTACCGGGCTCTGCTCAGGGTTTTCATACTGAACATTGTATGCATCTTTAATGGTCATTCCTTTTATCTTTTCAACTTGTACGTTTTGTTTTAGGTGTTCGATTATATTATTTACCACGTTATGCGCATGTTTTATCAGCGCCATGTCGGCATCGTCACCTGATTTTATATTCATCGCGATGAATTTATGGAACTGTGTGATACGCACTAACGACTTCATTTGCGACGGGTCCCAAATCTTAAAGTCCATGTTTTCGTCGTACTTTCGATATTCATCTATGACGGTATTTCTGACGTATGGAAGTGCAATTAGTTCATATCCATTGACATTAAATATGTGGTACAGGCAAATACGTGGCTTTCTAACAGGTTCTATTTGTTCTATATGATCTACGGAATTAACATCCACTTCATCTGGAATGCCTAGGTTGTCGTAGTTCCAGTTTTTACGATCAATTATTTTTGTATACGCGTTATCAAAGCCATAGGTAACAAATCCTTCAGCTTCGGCAACTGCGTTAGCAATTAAATGGAAAAAGGTCGGGATTTCACCCCAGTTGATCTTTTTCTTATAGAGGTTTATGTCCTTCATGGTAGGATTGTCAGGCAGTTTGTCCCTTTCAAAAAACGATGGCATTTGAAAAACCTCCTTAGATTTCAATCCATAGTATTCATTATTGTGTTAAATTATTGAAGTAAAATAATTTATCTTATAGTCATTATGAGCAATAAACTGACGGGCGTCCAAGATATCAATCAATCAGAACAAGTGTGCGACGTGACAGCGTTAAAGTGTCCTATGGCTTTTGTTAGAGCCAAGCAAGCTTTGTTGCATTATCAGACCAAAGTATTCTTGTTCAATGACGATGTTAGTCTATATAATTTTTGCCAATACCTAGATAAACAATCCATCTTGTATAAAAAAAACGCAATGAACAGTACTTTTCAAATTGATGTATTGCAGAACGAAAGGAATATTTAATGTTAGAAGTTATAAAGCAGTGGTATACCAAAAACTTCTCAGATCCAAACGCCGTGACTTTAATGTTGGTTTTGATCTCTGGTGTTTTAGTACTGACGTTTTTTGGTGAGCTGTTAATGCCGGTGTTGGTTGCCATTGTTTTTGCGTTTTTGTTGGAGTGGCCAGTTAGAAAAGTAACAGCACTTGGTGTAAACCGTAATTTAAGTACCAGTTTAGTAATATTGTCGTTTGTTGGTATTTTGTTGACGGTTTTTGTTATGGCTATTCCGGTTATTTGGCGTCAAAGCGTGGCGTTTGTACAAGAGCTTCCTGATATGATGAAAGAAGTAAAAGCTTATTTGAGTACACTGCCAGAACAATATCCGAGTTTAGACCCAGCACTGGTGACCAACTTAACTGGTAACTTAGATGCCAAAGTTGTGACAGTTTTAGAAAGCTCCGTAGAAGCTGTGATGTCTTCAGCTACCGATTTGATGGCGTTATTGATCTATCTTATTTTAGTGCCTCTAATGGTGTTTTTTATGCTCAAAGATAAAGCGGCTTTGCTGGATGGCTTTGACCGTATCTTACCTACAGAGCGACGTTTAATACGCCAAGTATCAACTGAAATGAATCAACAAATTATTAATTACATCCGCGGTAAAATGATTGAGTTGGTTATTGTAGGTGTATCGACATACATAGCGTTTGTCATTATGGATTTACGTTATGCTGCGGTATTGGGGTTATTGGTTGGTATCTCGGTATTAATCCCTTACATAGGTGCTGCTGTGGTTACCATTCCTGTTATGGGCGTCGCATTGTTCCAGTTTGGCTTAACTTCTGACTTTTATATGGTAATGATAGTGTACGGTATTATCCAGGCACTTGATGGCAACCTACTAGTTCCTTTGCTCTTTTCTGAAGCGGTCGATTTAAACCCTGTTTACATTATTGTAGCTGTACTTTTCTTTGGTGGATTATGGGGACTGTGGGGCGTATTTTTTGCCATCCCTTTAGCTTCATTGGTAAAAGCGGTAATCAACGCTTGGTCAGGCAAAAAATTACCAAGTGAAGAAGCTGCAGAAACGACATAAAAAAATAATTAACGACTCTTCCGTGCATGGTCGCCAAGAGAATTCAGGGAGTGCTCTAGCTGGCAATCTCGTAAAGCAGCCTAAATTCGGTAAACAACTTGCGCCAATAATTGACCTTTACATTCGCCTGTTCAGGAAATACTCGTGAAATTACGGTCACGATAGCTGCTTGAATGCAAAGCCATAACTCTAAGTAATCTCCCATTTCTTCACGATTAAGTAACAAGTTAATTAACCTGCGCTTTTCAAAGAAACTTTTATTTTCATCTACCAATTGTAATAACAATGATTTTAGTTCTTCGGGTGAGATTAAAGATAAATCAACCTGATGCTGAACAAATATGTTTTGATGTTTGTTGAGTTCAGCAATTACATCGTGATAAAAATGCGACGTCAGTTTTTCAATGTCTTTTAGTACACACTGACTTTCGAATATTAGTTTAACCAATTGTTTTAACCTCAATAGATATGTACTTGTTAATAATGCCTAAGGTTAAACGTTAAAAAATCATCTAAATGGATGAAAATATAAAATTCATTCGTTACTCTTTGGTAAAACATTAACATGTAATTAGATTATGAATGAGTTAGAAAAACTTAATATTTTAACTAACAAGGTTTACCAAAGTGCCATTGACGGTGATTGGCGAGGTTTTTTACAAGAGTTAGTAGTGCAAACTCGATCTCACAATGGCTGGTTAACGTTCAATGATGCAGAAACCCAAACTCCTTTTTTCTCAGAGTTTTTATCCGGCCAACCAGAGTTTGATTTAAATACATTTCTCAACGACTATTTACCGCGAATAACAGAAGATCCGTTTTACATAGAAACTATTAAATTACAAGAAAGTGAGAGTTTTATTGGTACCGATGTAGTCTCTGCAGAGCAAATGCGCACTAGCAATTTGTACCCCATTTTTCAGAGCGCAGGGTTAGAATACTTAATGTGTAACATACCTGTTCGAGACCAATTTTTAAATTCATTTGCCGTAGTCCACAGAAACATAAATCAGCCTAATTATACTAAGCTTGAGTTGCAACTAATGGATATGATGAGTGCACATATCAATCGAGCATTTCATTTACACCATAAATTGTTGGGACAACAACATGAGTTGTCTTTGTATCAATCAGTTATTAAGAATAACCCAAACCCATTAATGGTTGTAAATGCACACTGCGAAATTTTGTTGATTAATGACGTTGCAGAGCGAATATTATCAACACAAAGTGTCGTCAAAGAAAGTCGAGGCAAATTAAAAACCAGCTCGAATATATACCAATCAACCTTAGAAAAATTTATAAACTCCACGATTAGCTGGTTACAAGCAAAAACGCCTGAACCCGCGGCAATAAAACTAGTCAATAATGATCAAGAGCTGCTATTAAAAGCGTTTCCAATTCATGCGGAAAACGAAGCAAACAGTTTTGTTACCCCTTGCTGCGTAGTTGAGGTTATGAGTAATAAACAGCCTGATTGGAGGTTATTTATGGAATCTTATGCAATCAGTCCAAAGGAATTAAGAACTGTGCAGTTTTTATACGAAGGAAAAGATTTAAACCAAGTGGCTGAAATTGCAAATCTCTCTTTTAATACAGTGAAATCTCAGTTGTTATCAGTGTATAAGAAAACAGCAAAAAGCAGTCAAAGAGAATTGTTTACTGAGCTAAATCGATATATTTAATCTGCATTTTGTTCTTAATTCCTGTCAAAACTGAATATTTATTTTTGCAATGTTGGAGGAGACCATATACGCGCTCTAGTGTATTGAATTTTTAATTTCATCCAAATGGATGAAGACAGATATTTGTAGTGGCATAGTGATTTTGGCCACCTAATTAGAGGATGTTATGATTTGTTCATAGCAGTATTAGGTGAAGATAATGGCTAAGAAGTCACGTAAAAATTTCAGCCCTGAATTTAGATTAGAAACGGCACAATTGGTACTCGATCATGGCTATACTCATGAAGAAGCAGCCAAGGCCATGAACGTTGGTTATTCAACGATTGGAAAGTGGGTTAAACAAATAAAAGAAGAGCGTCAAGGTAAAGCCCCGAAAGAGACACCAATGACACCCG
>JABXID010000186.1 GCA_013373245.1 Gammaproteobacteria bacterium | reverse complement strand
TTGGTAATTAAATTGGTAAACACCTGTGATATTGCGCCGGGCTGCGTGTGCACAACGATGTTTTGATGGCATTTAATTTCAATTGTGTGATTAGTCTTTTTGAACAGCGGGTTTAATGACAGTACGAGCTCTTTAAGATAAGTGTCTAGGTTTATTTCCCTTTCTGACTCCGAAGACTGATCTACTGCTATTTGTTTAAATCCAGAAATCAGATTAGCGGCTCGTTCAGAGTTATTTTTGATTAGCTCACAGTTTTCTTGAATGTCCTCCATAAAGTTATGAAAATCTTGGTCTGAAACGCTACCCGTATTTACTTTTGCCATAAATTGTTTGCGCTGAAATTCGAGTGTCGTTATGCCTGTTACGCAAATTCCTAGTGGTGTATTAATTTCGTGTGCTATGCCTGCTACCAGTCCACCAAGAGACGCCATTTTTTCTTTTTGAATCAGCTCATGTTGGGCGTCTTTAAGCTTTGATAGGGTGGTTTCAATTTCATTATTTTTTTCAGTAATAATGTTTAAGCTATCTTCCAGAGCTTTTTTAGAGGCTAACTCTCGCTCTGACAGCTGGCGTTGTTTGAGCAATGTACTTATGTTGCTGGCGACAAATGCGAGTATTTCTAAGTCTCTCTCATCATAAAGCACATTGTCATTGTAGCTTTGTACAATAATGATCCCGAGTGTTTCACTTTCGTGTTTAATCGGTACCCCAATCCAGCTTGTGCATAATGAGCCATGGATACTGCCAATTTGACCGTCTTGTTGAAGCTGCAAAATGTCGTTTTTGCTTAGCAGGGTTGGACTACCTTTACCGAGTACGTATGAGGATAAACCATCTTTTATGCTAATGGTTCTACCTTGGTATTCAGAGCCGTCCTTTTCATCTATAAAGTAGTTTAAGGTTAATGTTTGTGCGCTCAAATCGGCTTGCGCAATGGCAATGTTAGGGACTTCAATCACACTTGCAACGTAGTGATGAATAGCCTTTAGTACCTCAAATAACGATCGATTTGTAGTGATCAAAGACGATATTTTTATTAGGGTATTTATTACATCTTTATCTGTGATCGCTTTACTGTCGGCCGAGATGTTTGAATTACTCAAGGTATCACTCCGCATCAATGTACTTTTTATTTTCTTCCAAGATGTCATCTAATGAGTCAAACAAGGCGTCGACAACTTGAGGATCGAAGTGTTTTCCTTTTTCAGATTTTAATAACTCGAGCACCTTTTCAAGTGGCCAAGCAGGTTTATAACAGCGAGCGTGTGCCAACGCATCAAATACATCGGCAACAGCGACG
This sequence comes from Gammaproteobacteria bacterium, assembly GCA_013373245.1. Taxonomy (GTDB): domain Bacteria; phylum Pseudomonadota; class Gammaproteobacteria; order Enterobacterales; family Alteromonadaceae; genus Psychrosphaera. Next base: position 4,346 of record JABXID010000186.1, on the reverse strand, counting down.
ATTCGAGCGTATAAATGAATTTCTTCGCCTTTCAGTCCTAGTGGATACCCGGAACCGTCAAATTTTTCATGATGTTGTTGAGCAATGATAGAAGCCGCTTTTATTATGGGCATTTCGGAGCCTGCTAAAATTTCATAGCCTTGCATTGCGTGTTGTCGCATAATTTCGAACTCATCGTCATCCAGTTTACCGGGTTTGAGTAATATACTGTCCGGAGTAGCGATTTTTCCGATATCGTGCATTGGAGTTGCTAGGGCTAGCACTTCACATTCATTTTCAGATAAGCCCATTTGACGAGCGATTATTTCACTGAAAATAGCCATGCGTTTTATGTGATTGCCAGACTCTTTAGAACGAGACTCAACGGCGTTTCCTAAACGGTTGATTAGCTCGCTTTGGGTATTAATAATTTCATTATTAAGTTGCAAGTTATCTAACGCTATTCCGACATTGGCACAAAACAGATGTAGCAGTTGAATATCCATTTCCTTTACTTGGTCGACATCGACGCCATTGAGATATATTAAACTCTCTATATCGCTTGTGGTTGGCAAATAAGCGACATAAATACCATCCTCGTACACAGACTCTTTCAGTTCTCTGGATACATTAAGAAGCTTTCTAACTTGTTCCGTTAAAGGTTGGTTTTCGTTGTTGCCAAACTGCGCAATAACTTTGTAATCGTCACTATTAAAAATAGTGCCGGCGCCTTTTAATACATGCAGCATGGCGCCTTCTTGTCTAATTCTGAGAATGGATACTATTTGATGTAAAAGCCCCTGGAAAAAGTTCGGTAATTTCTTTTCTTCTAACACTGACGCGGTGGCTTCAATCACGGTTTTTAGGCCGTTTTTATATTCTTGTTCGTATTTGCGAGATACTTCAATTTCGATGATGTCTCGATAGGCTCGCAGCGCGGTAACGACGGTGGTAAATAACCGTTTTCTATCCAACTCGGTTTTTTGTTTGTAGTCGTTGATGTCATATTTCATTATGACGTCTTCTTCTGGCGCTTGTCCCGGTTGTCCGGTGCGCAGAATGATACGAGTATGTTTGTTTTTGTGCTCTATTCGAAGCCAGTTAGCAAACTGCAAACCAGCATCGTCACTTTCCATCACTACATCTAAAAATATAAGTGCGATGTCATGCTCAGACTGTATGACTTCTTTTGCTTCCGCTGCACTGAATGCACTAATAAACTCGAGTCCTTTTTCATCCAACTCAAAGCGTTTGAGTGCTAATTTGGTAACGGTATGAACGTCAGGTTCGTCGTCGACAATTAATATTTTCCAACACGCTAACTTTTTTGATTCAGGAGCTGGTGATAAAAAACCTAAGGTCATAAATCATTCACTACTACTAGTTTAAAAAGGATATATATTTAATAGTAGAAATTGCTAATGTTGGCGAATTTTTCAATGTTTAGTTTATGACCAAAGGGGATGTTTTAGGCGGAGTAAATTAAGTTATGGGTTAACCCTCAAACCCAACATCCTCAATTAAGTCGCCTGATTCTGCTGCGGCTCTTGCAAGATCATCCACCAATTCATTTTCTGGATGCCCAGAGTGGCCTTTGACCCAATGCCAATTTACTTGGTGACGGTTTACTTCGTCATCGAGTTGTTGCCATAAGTCTGCATTTTTTACGGGCTTTTTAGCGGCGGTTTTCCACCCGTTTTTTTTCCAATTGAAAATCCATTTAGTGATGCCATCTTTGACATAGGTGCTGTCAGTGGTCAGTTCTACGCTGCATGGCTGTTTTAGCGCTTTTAATCCTTGAATAACCGCCATCATTTCCATGCGATTATTAGTTGTTTTTTTATAGCCTTTAGATAGTTCTTTTTTATTGGTGCCATAAACAAGTAAAGCACCGTAGCCTCCAGGACCAGGGTTGCCTAAACACGAACCGTCGGTGAACAGCTGAACAGATTTCATTATGCCTCTAACTTCAATAGGATGATTTTTGTTTGGAATGAAGGGTATACTCTACCCAACTCAGTTCAACAATAAAATCCGTTCATGGCAAAAAGACAAATAATTCTCGATACAGAAACCACAGGTATTGACCCGAGAGAAGGGCATCGTATCATTGAAATTGGTTGTGTTGAGATGGTTAATCGACGATTAACCGGTAACAACTTTCATGTGTACATAAACCCTAATCGTATGATTGAAGATGAAGCAATAGGCGTACACGGTATTACTAACGAATTTCTGCAAGACAAACCTTTATTTAAAGATGTTGCTGATGAGTTTTTTGACTATATTCGTGGCGGTGAACTCGTGATTCACAACGCGCCGTTTGATATAGGACATATGGATAATGAGTTTGGTATTTTATGGCAAGACTGGACTGGTACTGCAGAATTTTGTGCGGTGGTCGATACACTGATTATGGCGCGCGAAAAACATCCGGGGCAAAAAAATACCCTTGATGCTTTGTGTCGCCGATATGAAATAGATAACTCGCACCGAATGTTGCACGGCGCTTTGCTCGACTCGGAAATTTTAGCCGATGTATATTTGCAAATGACCGGCGGGCAAGTGGCTATGGATTTAGCTCACAAACGCCAAGAACAACATGAAGATGGCGAAGGAGATATAACAATCAGACCACGTAATTTGTCGGTTGTGATGGCGAGTGAGGAAGAAGTTCTAGCGCATCAAGCGCGCCTCGATTTAATAGAAGAGGGCGGAACTAATACGTTGTGGAGAAACTTGGAATAGTGATAGACGTTCGATTAACCGGTTTAAATAAGGCACTTGTTACGCTAATAAGCTTATGCGTTATGAAGTTAAATAATTTTAAACGCTTAAGTTTATGGTTTTTGTATTTTGTGACCTTCACAATCATGGCGAACCCGCCTCTGGTTAATCCTTCAACTGCAGAGAATGCTGCAAAACTTGAACTGCTCAAATCGGTCGGTGGTAATAATGAAATTCGTTTACTGAATAATCGTTTCCGAGTGGATTATGAAGTGGAAGAAGTGATGATGGTTTTCTTCCGTAAAAGAGGCTCGTCACCTATCGTTTTGGTTCGTCCGGATGGTTCCAAACTTTATCCAAAAGATGCCAATGGCAATGAGTTAGAGTGGCATGCTGATATTTCATACGACTTGATTAAACTCAAATCCCCAATGCCGGGCCCTTGGCAAGCTGTGGGCCGAATTTTACCAGACAGCAAAATAATGATCATTTCTGATATTGAATTACAAGCTGATTTATTACCTTCTACCGTATTTCAATATGAAAAAATAAAAGCCAAAGCGAGAGTAATTAACGCCGATCAAATAGTGCGAGAAAGAAACTTTCGGTCGGTGGTGACGTTAAAAGCAAGTTTGTACCCTTCAAGCGATTCTTCTCAAGATAATTTTGGCTCAGACATACATCAGTTCGGCGAGTTTTTAGATAACGGTAAAGGCCTCGACGAAAGACCCAGAGATGGTGAATTCACTATTGAATATGATTTAAGCGTTGGTAACGGCGAGTGGCTACCGAAGTATTGGTTGAACACAGAGTTATTTAGTCGCGAATTAACACAAGAACCAATAACCGTATTACCTACGCCAATAATTTATGAAGAAGAACTCGCGGCCGACGATGGTCGATACCACTATGTAACAATAAACGTGGATGACACTTTGGTTGATGACAACAGTATGGTTTTCACTGGGGAGATTAAATTTCCTAACGGTGATATTCAAACGTTTAATATAGAAGGTCTGCAATCGAGACGTTTACAAATCTTTAACAGCGAATACGGTACGTATTCTATAACCACACAAGCGTTTGGCACCACAAAAGAAGGCCGAGAGTTTGTCATGGCGCTGCCGGCGCATCAATTTTTAGTAAGAGCACCATTGTTAGAAGAAACTACTCAGATTGAACTGCCTGAAATGACAGACATGTCTGAGCCTGAAGTTGTTGAACAAAAGGCTCCTGAGCCAGAATTCCCATTAGCGCTAGTTATACTGGTGAATGTAATGATTTTGATTATCGGTTTTTTAGTAATATGGCTTTTTGTACTCAAACGAGACATTCCAAACCCTTTTGCTCGATTTTTTAATAAAAAAGCCATGGAAGAAGAGGAAATAGCGCCTTTACCAAAACAAGAAAAACCAGCGAAAAAAGTCGAAGAACGCAAAGAATCTGATGATATTTTAGACCTTAGCTTGCCAGAAGACTAGAAAACGACCAAATAAACATATTACTGTAAAAAAACAGTTGACGCTGTCAGTTTCAAACCTTAATATGCGCGCCGTTGTTTAGCAAAGCTGAAACAATGATTAAGGATGGAGCGGTAGTTCAGTTGGTTAGAATACCGGCCTGTCACGCCGGGGGTCGCG
>JABXID010000149.1 GCA_013373245.1 Gammaproteobacteria bacterium | reverse complement strand
TCTGTATTAAGTCGCTCTTGTCCAACACTGGCACTTAATCTTTGACTTAAGCTGCCTAAACGCTTTTCAACTTCGTTTAACCAATCTTTTAAATTATCAGCGCGAGCATAAAATTGTGCGTTGCTTTGTCCTTGATCTGCAAGGGAATTACGATAGCTAGTCAACGCATCAATAGCTTTTTTATATTCTGATTCAGCCGATGGCCATGCCCACGATTTGTGATCAATATTAAACTGAGGTTGGGCTATTTTAAGATAAGGGTTTTCTTGTGATTGAGACTGTGACCGAGAAAAGTCTTTACGTAAAGCTAGAGCCATATCTCGGATCATTTCTAATGCGCCAAACTCAAAAGCTGGCATATTATCTAGAAATATACTTGGTGGCATTATATCGTTAGATAAATAACCCCCAGGTTTATCCAATAATTGGTTAGAAACTTCAATTAACGTATTTACCGTAGTAAAGCCAGTTACAGGAGCGGTATTCAACGACTCAGCTTGCTGCACTGACACCTGTTCAACATTGAACGTATCAGGCATAGAGCTCCAGTATTGAGCAAGAATAAACATTAAAACAACAAAAGCTGCTACGCCACTTGATATCCACTTGTACATAAATTTGTTTCCTACTTTGTTATCGCTTGCTACCTAATGGTGATGAGAATGATGTTGATGTACCGAGTTTACTTTTAAAACAATGGGTATCACTTCTTCTTTATCGGTCAGTAACTCAACAATTATAGACTCTTGCTGATGATCTATTTGGTTTAATTCAATAAACATCAAGTGTAATCCACCACTTTGAAACTTTAATGACTGGTTCGCCAGCAGTTCCAGTTGCTGTACTTTAAACATTTTCATAACCCCGTTCTCCATCACATGATCATGAAACTCAACTCGCTTCGCAGCATCTGACTTAGCCCCCACCAAAACTAAATCATCCGAACTAAGATTGGTAATAGTCATATAACCAACACTATTTTCCATACCTGGAATTGGTGCACGAAAGGTGCCACCATCAACTCGTATCTTTTGTTCTGCGCTTGCTGCCATATGAGAATGTTCAGAATGGCCGTCTTGTTCTACTCTTTCTGTTGTTGCAAAACAGCCGCCAACAAACAAACATGCTACCCAACATACTGCCTTAACCATTTTACCTACCCTTTTACTGTGGTTTATATGGCAACAATAGCAAATTCAACAAGTTAAAACTAATAATCGTTCGCATGGTTTTGTTTTCGATCACTGAACAGCCAATAACACACGACTAAGGCGATAACCGTTGGCCAGAAAATGGATAACCCGACAAACAACAACACACCACCTAACACCACCATAGAAACAAGCAATGCGCCAAAAATGCTAAATAAAACAAATAAAATAACAACTGATACCAGAGCAACTATCGGCGCTAATAGTGCCTGAAACCAAATTGACTCTGAATATGCATGTTGGTTGTCGATCACCACATGAAAATCAGGCGCAATCATCAATTGCCAAACGTACATACATATAAAAAGTACGGCTATAAATTTCAAAAAGTTCTTCATATTATGCTCCAAATAAACACTTAATAACGCCTATCTGACATCAACAAAGTCGCTGCCAAATAGCCTAAAACGGTAAAAACAGGAAATAAACAACCAAAAATAACCACCGCCAGTCGAGTCCCCCAAACAGGAAGGTTGTAATGGCGTGCGACTCCTGCACACACGCCAGACAGTTTTCTATTTAATTGGTCTTTAGTTATTGGATTGCCAACGTATTTAGATTTCATGGTTCGCTCCTTATTAGGCATTAGCCACTTTTTGTTTTAGTGCTGACATTTCTTTTTCCAAATTCTCGTTAGCCAACAAGTCATCAAATTGTGAACGAAGTGAATCATTCGACGACGCTAAATCATGTGCTTCATATTCACTCTCAACACGGTCTATTTTTCTTAATACACGCTGATATTGTTGCTCAAGTTCTTGTAAATTGCTCTCACGGTATACCTGTTTTGCTTTCAAACGGGTTGCGCTAACTTGCTCTCGTTTACTCAGTTCACTTTGTTTAGCTTTTGCTTCTGTTAATTTTTCCTGAAGCGCTGCAATATCCTCTGTGATCACGTTCAATTGTTGTTCAACGGCTTCAATTTCAGCTTGAATAGAACCCAATGATGCCTCTACTTTCGATTTTTCAATTAACGCTTGCTTAGCTAAATCTTCACGTTCTTTTTGCAAGGCAACTTCAGCTTTTTCTAACCAGTTTTGAACATCAAGCTCAGCTTGTTGTTTTACTCGAACGAGCGATTTGTTTTCTGCAATGTATTTTGCCGCATGACTTCTAACATCGACCAAGGTTTCTTCTAGATCTTGAATCACCAAACGGATCATTTTTTCTGGCTGTTCCGCTTTATCTAAAGCAGCATTTAAGTTTGAGTTAATAACATCTACGATTCTTGTAACAACACCCATTTTATTCTCCTAATAGTAATAATGGACTTCAGTTATCAATTACTTTCCAATACACATGCCACATGTTAACCAATTGTTTTTATTTGATTTTTAGTTACTCTCGAAATTTTAGAAGTATTTCGTTAGCTATTTAAACCAATCAGTTGGTGAAATTAACTAATTAATTTATTAAATGTAAAAAGAGGTAAAGATTCGACGTGAGCTGATATCACATTTATAGCGAGCGATGCCGAGAAAAATTGAGCAAACCATTTTGACGAATGATTAAAAAGATCAGAGAGCCCTGTGTTTAGTTTTTATATTGAATTTGAGATTTGAGATTTGTGATTTGTGATTTGTGATTTGTGATTTGTGATTTGTGATTTGTGATTTGTAATTTGTAATTTGTAATTTGTAATTTGTAATTTGTAATTTGTAATTTGTAATTTGTAATTTGTAATTTGTAATTTGTAAAGAATACTCTGCGGATAGCGTAACAACTACTCCGCAGAGTCAAGAAAAGGTAACACCTCAATACCTAATCCAACTTTCAACACAACAATGACAGCATATACAACCGATAAACTAACAACTGGCGCAAACGCGATTAACGATAGTGTGAATATGCTAATCATCATTTATTCAGCCGCTTCGTCATTAAAAGATTGAGCAGCTCGATCTCTTTTTGCTTGTGAGATCACCAGTTTTGCTTGATATAAAAATGTATCCTGTGCGGCTAGTTGAACATGGTATTCAACTGCTTTTGAAACACGTTGCGTTTCTGCGTTAACAAAGCTTTCAATATCCTTCGATACGTCTGACGCAGTAACCGGTGCTTGTGTGCTCAAAATTAAACTGGTTGCCAAAATAAGTGATTGCATGACTATCTCCTTGATTAGTTATTTAATTAGTCGATAGTTCTTTTACAAAGGTTGTGCCATTGGTAAAAAAAATCATAAGTGACTAATATTTATATATTTTTAACCAAGGGGGAATTTCTAAATTTTATACCAGGTTGTATTTAGACCACTGCACTTAGCGAATTTGACCAAGTGTTAGTCAATATTATTCTCACGAAAATAGGTTGTCGCTGCGAACAAAATATCTTTACCTTTCACATCAGTTTTCACCGCATTTTCACTTAAATAACGACGCCAAATTTTTGCGCCGGGCAGTCCCTGAAACAGGCCCATCATATGTCGAACTACATGCCAAGCTCTACCACCATCAGATTCATATCGAGAAATATACTCACCGACCCCCTGTATTACTTCGCTTCGCGATACTTTTTCTGAGTCTTGTGCTTGATAAATAGCGGCGTCGACGTCCGCCATCAAATATGGATTATGATAAATTTCTCTACCCAGCATCACGCCATCGACGTGTTGCAAGTGCTCAAGGCTCTCTTCAATGGTTTTAATGCCGCCATTGATGATAATCTCCAACTCTGGAAACATCTGTTTTATTTTATATACTCGTTGATAATCCAATGGTGGAATGTCACGATTTTCTTTCGGGCTTAATCCTGTTAACCATGCTTTTCTGGCATGTATGATAAATGTTTTACATCCCGCTTCTTTCACTTTGGTGACAAAATCCACCAAGAACTCAAAGCTGTCTAGTTCGTCAATACCAATTCTAGATTTAACTGTTACTGGGATATCAACTACATCACTCATCGCTTTCACACATTCAGCGACCAATTCAGGTTTAGCCATTAAACACGCGCCAAACATTCCGTTTTGCACGCGATCGGACGGACAGCCAACATTTAAATTGATTTCATCATAACCGCGTTCTTCTGCAAGTTTAGCGCAACGAGCCAACGCTTGAGGATCGCTACCTCCGAGTTGCAAAGCAACTGGTTGCTCTTCTTCATTAAACTTGAGGTAATCACCTTTACCGTGAATAATAGCGCCTGTTGTCACCATTTCCGTATATAACACCGCATGTTTTGACATTGTTCGATAAAAGTAACGACAGTGTCGATCAGTCCAATCGAGCATTGGTGCAACACAGAATTTACGGTCAATCGGTTTTCTGCTCATATTCTTCTCTAAGCCTTGTATTTACTGGGTTTAGCTCATGTAACACAAGCAACCTCTCAACTTAATAATTGTTCATTAACCCTTATGGCAAAAATACCGAACCGAAAAAATCGTCGAATGTTCACTTCAACTTAAACCGATTAGGACATGTGCGACGCACTTAAAAGCTGCGCGAGTGAGGTTAATGGATAGCTGATTATTTTAACACACAGCCACTTAAAATCATTAGCCTCTATAATAAAGTGGCTGGGGAGATTTTTAGATGAAATGGGCTGTCGGTCGAGCAGTTTGTTTGAAAGGTAAAGGAGTAAATTCAAAATTGAGCCAACTGCCGGTGGAGTTCACCTAATAACAGTTGGCTCAAATCTAAACAAATAATGCCTTAATCTAGAAGATTGAAGACGATTCTACTTGTGACTTGTGGAAAGCTCTGTTGATTCGATCTGTCAAGTACATTTTATGAATGTTAGATGCTCGGTCACCACGAGAATTGTCGACACGAGCCAAGACATCTTTTAGTTCATAAAGCGCGGTTGCTTTTGCAAAGTTGTCATATTTACTTGCTTTTTCAAGGCCGCTAATGTTGATTAGTCGCTCGACATACTCCGTCTGTAAATTACGGCGATATGAATTGATGGTTGAGCTTTGATCCGCTTTAAACATAGCATCGGTCAATTCAGACATCATGAGTTCAACCGTATACTTATTGCCGTAAAGTGCTGAGTCGCTAAGACGCATCAATACATCTGGGTGCAGAATATGATCTAACACACGCTTTTGTGCGCCTAACAACATTTTGTGAGGTTTTGGATCTTGGTTTTTACCAAAGTTATCAAACCCGCGACGCTGACGTTGTAAATATGCAAACGTTGGTTCCATATTATCAATCGCATCTGCAGCAAATACATATTTGCTTAACGTTGCCATAGCACGCTGTTGACGCTCTAGTTCAACAGGTGTAAACGGTTGTTGATAACCTTCTTGACCGACAAAAGTTAGTTCGGTGTAAATACCGCCGATGTATCGAGATACTACGTTCGCTTGACGAGAGAACTCACCAAATACAGCGTTTAACCCAACCACAAGATCGTGATGTGACTCACCTTCAACTAACGTTTTGTCCATTAATTTGGTCGAGGTATGTTTGATTAAATCAAATCTGTCTCTGGCGTATTCGATGGCTGTGCTAGACATATCAAAAATATTAATTCTTGGATCTAGGTGTCTGCCAGGTGAACGCATGTCATCGGCATCATTACCAAAGGCTAACTCAGGTTCTGCGCTGCGAGATAAGATTTTCTGTAGGCGTTGTTCTTCCGCTGTCGGATCAGGCAATGCTTGCGAGTATCCGTATTCGATTACCCAGTCATCGTAAGGCCCAGGTTTTTCAGTGTAAAAGTCACCTTGCTCAACACCAACTGGTGCATAGTTTACCGAAGGATAGTCCATCACAGAGCCAGCTAAAATGCCTTGTGTAACTTCAGGATCATGTGCTTCTTTATGATCGTGCAACTGCGTTGCCTTCATGTTGTGGTTAAGTCCCAACGTATGACCAACTTCATGTAAAATTAGGTAATACATGGACTGTCTAAGCAATTTGTCTTTTTCAATATCCCCCATGCCATTTGCCAAACTAGCAAATTGACCGAACAACATGCCAGCATTAAGCTCATGACCTAAAGAACAGTAATGCATCTCATCATGAGTTAACGACTCTGGCATAGAGGTCTCAGACGCATTTAAACCATCGGTAAACATTTGACCTGTTATCCAACGCCCTTTCATGAAGGTATATTCCAACATAATATCTGCTGCAATAATTTGTCCTGTTAGAGGGTTCGCAACACTCGGGCCATAACCACCAAATGGCGGTCGAGGTGAAGAGGTCCAACGTAAAACATTGTAACGAACGTCATCTGCTTTCCAGTCTGCATCGTCTGGCTGTATTTTTACTTCAATTGCGTTACTAATACCCGCTTTTTCAAACGCTGAATTCCAGGCTAAAGTTGCATCACGAATTGTGTCACGCCACTCTACTGGTGTTGTATTTTCAATCCACCAAACAATTGGTTCAACGGGATCTGATACCGCTGCACTTGGGTCTTTTTTCTTTAGGTGCCAACGATTAATAACATCTTTACCGATAAAGGTTTGATCTGACGTTAAATCGTCGAACTGCTTGCTAAAATACCCAACTCGAGGATCATCACGACGTGGCTCAAAGTCACTATCCGGCAGTTCGATGAAAGCGTGTTGCAATCGCACTGTGGTGTATCGAGGGTCAGTAATTTCATTACCACCGCGAACTTTAGGCGTCATGTTTTCAAAAACGTAATCCACGACCACATGAGTGTTTTTCTCAAAGTTATCAATCGACGTAATTTTCGTTTTCTCTTTACTTAATTTACCTACTTTGAAACGTTTTGCTGCCGCTTTTGGATCGCTTGCAGGCATTGGTGCCACACGATGCAGCTTTTCATTCTTAACAACTTCGTCTAACTTTATGGCTATGCGGCCATCTTCTTCTTTTACTATCTTCGTTGAAACTAATACGGCTTCACTGATATTTGCGTCAGACGCTTTGCTAATAGCGTTACTTTCATCGAACACGTATCTAGGAGTTTTAGCAACAACTTCTATTCGATCAAATACACGACGTAGCTCAATTAGTCGGTGTTGACGAAAGCCACCACGAAAATGACCAGCATCCAATGCACCTTCTACTGTCGAAGCAAAATACAAAAATGGTTTGTCTAATTGACTTTCTTTGACAACAACTAAACTGCTGCCATCTTTCGGATCTTGATAAACCGGTAAAAATCCATCAAACGCCGTTTTTTCACTTAACGTTTCAGTAAGAGTAACCGTTTTTTCATCGGCCTTTTCAGCCTTTTCATCGGCCATTACCGTAGGGACTATCAGTATACTCGCAATTGCGGTAGCCAATAGGGTTTTATTTATTTTAGTTTTTATCATTGTTTTAAAACTCTCCAGTTCAATGAACTAATCCACCTTAGAGCATTTTAATTAGAACAACACGGTTTTTTCCCTTGAGTCATCCTGTAAACTTGTGAACTCATCTATAGCCGAGTCATTCTTGCCAACGTTTGCGTAAAAACGGAGAATATTTCAAATAGCAGCTGGATGGATTATTTTCGACGCTAATTTACGAAAGGTTGAACGCTAGCGAAGTATTAGATTGAGCGAAGAACATTGAAGGTACACTTAACATAGTGGCTTTGGATGTTATTTCAGCCTAACAAAATGAAATGCAAATAAAAAAGCAGCAATTCTTAGTTGCTGCTCTTTCATTACAGTGACGCAATTACGAGTTAATAATTAAATTGTTTAATTTTAGCCATTAAACGTCGTTCCAATTCAGACAATTGTTGCAAGCCAGATTCTAGGTTTCCGGCTTCGCTCGACAGATGTTCCGCGCCATGATGTATGCTGTCCATTGTCGATCTCACATCTTCAGTAACAACCGATTGCTCTTCCGAGGCACTGGCAATTAAATTGTTCATATCGGAAATGGCATTCATTTCTTCCGCAATTTGATTCAGTGTTTCACTGGCATTTTGGCTGGAGCCGATAACTAACTGAGCCAAGTCTTGACTCTTTGATGTCGCATCAACTGACAACTTCGCTTGGTCTTGTAGTGAACCTATGATGTCTTCAATCTCTTTCGTGGATTCTTGAGTGCGCTGTGCCAGCGTTCGAACTTCGTCGGCAACAACCGCAAAACCGCGCCCCTGCTCGCCTGCCCTTGCGGCTTCAATCGCAGCATTAAGTGCTAACAAATTGGTTTGCTCTGCGATTCCTTTGATCACGTCTAACACACTGGATATATTCGCACTGGCCAAATTCAATTCCGAAACAACATTGGCTGCTTGATTGAGTTCACCAATAAGGTCGTTAACTTGATTCACATTGGTGTTCATAAACTGCTGGCTCGTATGAGAGGTTTGTTTCGCCGAGGATGAACTGTGGGCTGCATTACTGGCGTTTTGAGCAATTTCACTGGTCGCAATGCTTAGTTGGTTTAAGTTATCAAGTGCCAGCTCGGTTAATTTAAATTCTTGTTCCGCTTCTTGTTTTGATTGTTCACTAGCCGATTTTACTTGATTTGATACTTGGTCGAGGCCTTGTGCAGTCTCAGCAACGTCCGAAATCAAGTTTTGTACTTTGCTGATAAACTGATTAAACCCAGCCACCAGCTGACCAATTTCGTCACTGCTTGAATAGTTTATCCGTTTAGTTAAATCTCCCTCGCCTTGTGCAATGTCGCCCAACAAAGCGTTAACACTGTTCATAGGCTTAACCACCAACTTATTCACAATAAACATAGCTAACGCTGCTGTCAGCAACACAAAAATCAATAACGACAGTATGATATTTGTCATAATGGCCGATGTGCGTGAAGAAGACACCTTGCTAGATAACTCCAATACAACGGATCCGATATCAGTATCTTGCCACGTTAAATCTATTTTAATGGTGGGCAATGAATACTTGTCACTTTTACCAGCTTGACCTAGCGATTGTTCACGATGATCAAACACACTGATCTTATTGATATTTTTATCATCAAGGAACGCCGTTATGATGCTGTTTATTAGAGGTTTATCGTATGAATAAACTGGCTCAGTTAAGATAACGTTTAACTCTTTGACTAGGGTCGTTTTTTTGCTCTGCCATTGCTCTTCTTCCAAGCTAATTTGCATTTGATAACTGATGAGTGCGGATACTAAGAAAACTACTGTCAAGGCGGCAAGGAGAGCTAACAGTACCTTTCGAGAAATTGAATTCATTTTAGATTACCTGTCTTTAGGGTTAGTCGTTATACGTTAAAGGGTCAAACCAAAGTCGCTCATCGTTCAGCGGGGTTTTATCGGTTAACAATGGGTTCTCTAAATCAATTACCCTACGTGCTTTAACATTTGCTAAGTTCAGCGCAGATTTTACTTGGCTATCGGCGAAAAACATTTGATTAAACGTGCCATCTTCTACCATGGCGTTTAACGTTGCGTTCATGACTTCATAAAGCTCACGGTTGTCTTTTCGAATGAAAAAGTAAAGCGGGGCGCGGTATCGAATGATTAAGTAAGGCTCAACTGTCAGGTTTAAGTCTTTATGACGTTTTATTTCATCCCAAGGTTCGTTAATGCCTCTGGGGAAATAATCAAACCTCTCCCCTTCCAACATAAAAAATAAGTTTGGGTATTTTAGGGTTTTCGCCACATTTAAATTGTTGAACTCCAAAATTTGAGTATCTGGCCAAGTTTTACCTTGTCCTGCTTGAAACTTCTTTAAATCATTAATGTTGTATACGTTGCGAAATATTTCTTTATTTTCTTGTTTGACGATGGCCAGCCTCATACCTAACAAACCACGAAACAGTGGGAAATAAATCGCTTGATAATCTTGTTCCAAGGCTTTTGAAGTCATGCTCCACATAACATCTAAGCTGCCAGTTTTGACGTCATTCAAAATTCGAGCATTCGATACATCTTTGTCCGACGCGTATGGATAGGCGTAATCCAAATTGGCGCGTTTCATCGTTGCCACTAACAATTTGTGTGGTAATGATGTATCACCTGCATAACTTTGCAGTTTTATATCTGAGTTGGCGTTATCAGAATTAAACAGCACACCAATTAATAGAAAAAAAATAAGAACTTTATAAAACATAATAAATGCATTTTTTTAAACCAAACCTAAAGCTAGTTGAATTTTAACCAAGTTACAAAATGCATTCGTATGTAATTGTTATTTAACAGTGTTATTTGCAATTCTTAAAAATTGATTTTTGCATTGCTTTCACTTCGAAATGCAACCAAAAGCTATGTAAATAAGCCTAAATAGCAGGTAAATCATCAATATTTGTTAACTGCTAAAACATAGCTAACTAATCAATTCCAACTCATTATAATGGTCAGTCCAAAAAGTCGGTGATCATGCCGTGACTAAATGTTATAAACCATTAAATATCAAACGTTTTATCCAGTAATATTGCCGATAACCCGTACATATTGGTTATTCAATATCTGCTTGGTAATAACTCAGTAATAAAATCGCATAATAATAAAGCACAATAAATATGACTAAACGTCACTGCCCAGCGCAGTTTTAGCAGTAGGAGAAGGGAATAATGAGAAGAGCTTCATCAATTTTAAGAAAACATCGCGCCGCAGACCGCGTATATATTCCAAGTGATGCACGAGACAATCAATACATTTTGGCGGAAATCCCTTTAACGGATAAGTTAATCGAGTTAGTTGGTGCTGATGTAACGTCAAATTCAGAAAAACCATACCAAAAGTTTTACCAAACGTTATCTCACAAGATCTTTCAAGTTGTTGAGAAACACGGTTTAACACACGTTAATTTTGTAGCCAACAATAGACTAGTTCGCGTTCGATACAGTGGCGAACAGCAAGTATTACACACTAACCAGCAATCATTTTTCTTCTATTGTCCAGAACACAATAGCACCTTCAAAACCTATTTCGACGGTGCAGTGCGAGCTAGAAAAATAAAACTATTGTTCTTAGCGACAGGCAAAGAGCTGCGCTTAAACTCAGGTAAGTTCCACACTGACGTATTTAACGCTGTAAAAGACATTTCAAAAGAAGTGGGTTTAGCGGAAGGTGACATCAAATTACGTGATCACCAGCACTTAACGTTTGATGTATTTGCCAGTGAAAAAGGCCACAGAGAAACGATTACTCATAGCTTTAGAGAAGTGGCGGACCGTTATCACAGTCAAGGTCACGATATCGTTGGCGACCATACGTCCATCACGTACGCTATCGCCAGTGTTCCAATGGCTCGTCGCTTGTTGAAAGGTACTGAAATTGATTATTCATCTGAGATGCCTTTTACAAACTTGTACAATGAAATCGAACAAGCATTTAAAAAAGCTTGTCAAGACAACAACATAGACCAAGCCGCTTTAATAGCAAATGGTGTCTCTCCATTTGTACGTTATGACGAAACGGAAACAGCTAAAGTAGAAGGTGAGCTGATTTCTATTGGCGTTAATCCAAACAACAACAAGAGTCGTTTCTGTGTTCATTGGGATGGCGAAAAGTTAGTAGACACTATTCGCTTCGTATTTTTTGCCGATGAAACTGACGAAAACAATCACAACTACGGTAAGTTCGTTAATCAAGTGATTCAGTCTGTCCGCTCGTTTGCTGACGAAGTGAAGTGGAAAAAAGAACATGACGATATCAATGTGCGAGTTCACCAGCATATAATGCAAAAAGTATAATCATACTTATGAGTTAAAGTATTAAAATCCCCACTCATTTAGGTGGGGATTTTTCTTTCTACTGTAGTTGTAATTAATAATAAAAATAAACGTCATTAAAAAATTTATTTAAAGGGTAGATATATACACTTATCGTACCCATATAGGAGCTCAATTATTAATACGTAGCCATATTCTACCTCTTCAGCTCTTCCACTATTTCGGTAAGCGAAAGACAGTCATGGTCCTACACAGAAAATGAGTTTTTAGTAATTAATCACAAATAGATTGCGGCAAGTTGCAAATTTTGCTATAGATAGCCGCCGTTTTTTAGCATTGCATACTGAGCATTGGTCAATAAAAATACAAAAATTGCGCTAATCAGTTGATATATCAGGAGAATAACAACGCATGGCAGATAAAAAATCATTGGGATTGCTAGCCTTAGCAGGCGTTGAGCCTTACGTAGAAGGCAAAGATGAAGAATACATGAGCGATGAGCAACTGGCTCACTTCGCTAAAATTTTGGAAGCATGGCGCAAGCAGTTACGTGAAGAAGTTGACCGCACTATGTCGCACATGCAAGACGAAGCTGCAAACTTCCCAGATCCAGTAGATCGCGCTTCTCAAGAAGAAGAGTTTGCTTTAGAGCTTCGCACACGAGACCGTGAACGTAAATTGATCAAAAAAATCGAAAAGACACTTGTGTTAATCGATAACGATGAATTTGGTTTCTGTAAGACTTGTGGCATTGAAATAGGTATTCGCCGCTTAGAAGCGCGTCCGACTGCCGACCAGTGTATCGACTGTAAAACACTGTCAGAGATCAAAGAAAAACAATTAGGTGGTTAAGGCTTTTGCCTTAACCCTTATTTCACCGTGTCATCCCCTTTCATATCGCAACAATCCTTTTTTAAAACAAACACTCAATATCGTGGACGTTTTGCGCCTAGCCCGAGTGGCGACTTGCACTTCGGCTCTCTCGTCGCAGCGTTAGGCAGTTTTCTACAAGCTAAAAAAAATGATGGTCAGTGGTTTGTCCGAATTGAAGACATAGACAAGCCAAGGGAGCAACTTGGTGCTGCAGAGCAAATCCTTGCAACTTTAAACAGTTTTGGCATGCACTGGGATACCGATTCACTAACCCATAGTCCAACAGATAATCAGCGCTGCATAGTGCAAAGCCAACGAATTGAACGATATGAACACGTTCTTGAGCATTTAATCACACTCGACCGTATTTATGCCTGCCAGTGCACCCGTAAACAGATAAAACAGTTAGGTGATGTTTATACTGGTACCTGTCGTGACCTATGCTTACCATTTAAAGGCAATGCACTTCGTGTGCAACTACCCAACGTGATCACAGCGTTTGAAGATGTATTGCATGGCATGACGCATTCCGCGCACAGTTTTGCTCACGAAGACTTTATCGTAAAACGCAAAGATGACTTGTTTGCATACCAGCTTGTAGTCGTCGTCGATGATATTGACCAAGGGATCACTGAAGTGGTGCGCGGCGCTGACATCATGCCATTGACTTGTCGCCAGTTAAGTTTATATCAACTTTTTGATGTACCGCCGCCTAGCTATTTGCATTTACCACTGGCGGTGAATCAAAGTGGATTAAAACTAAGTAAACAAAATCATGCTTCACCTATTAACTCCGCCAACCCTAAACCCGAACTAATAAAGGCATTCGAATTTCTTAGTTTACCTATACACGAACAATTACAAGATTTGACAGTCGACGAGCTGATCCTTTGGGGTATCAAGCACTGGGATGTATCACGATTGCCGAAACAACAAGAGATCTACGTCCCTTAATTCGCAGTAATACAAACCTCATCATCAACGCTTCAACCCATAAAATAATCAGTCAACATAAATTATGAACAACATTAAATAGGTTCTATACTTAAATTACATTTCCAAAAAAGCATACTGCCAATCATGAAAACTCGTTATCTCTTCGTTTTGGCTATATTTGTCACAATATTAACAGCCTCTCGAGTTGCAGCAGAGACACTTTTGTTGGGCACACTAAATCACCCACAAATTGCGAAATACGAAAGCATAGTCCAACATGCTTATGCAGATATCGGTGTCAATGTTGAATATATTAGCACTGCTGTCGAACGCAGACTTATCTCGAGCAATGACGGATTATTAGATGGATTAGTCGTGGCCGCTACAGACGTCAATAAGCAATACAAAAAACTAATTATAGTTGAACCGCCTCTTAGTAACGTGACTATCTTTTTGTTGTGTTTAAAGCAGGAGCCTTGTGACAAATCACTGTTGTTTTCCTCTGAAATATCAATAATTACAGAGCCAAGAGCCTTAACAATGTTAGAACGTAGTTTTCAAAAAGAAATATTAGCAAAAGTCATCGAAGTACAACGATTAGGTGTAGTGATTGAATTACTCAAACATAAACGAGCTAAATACGCGACATTCACTCTAGATGACACACAATCTATTCCGGCAGAAGTACTTTTGAATACCAATAGAGTGCCGCTTCATACTATTGAACTCCATCATTTCCTTCACCAAAAACATTCTCATCTGATACCAAAGCTTGCTGCATCAATAGAACGTCAATTAGAATTGACTCAACAGTAATAGGATTAGGTATATACGTATCCACCGACTCGACAAAACTTAATACAGATTGTCATAAAAAGTTACCAATGCGTCTACCTGTACCATCTAACACCCCTAGCTTTAAAAAAACGAGTATCATGTTTAAACTGATTCACAGTATTTTGCGTTTGACAGCACAAATAACGCCTTTAATTGTGTAAAGTTGAATATCAATTTAATCGAAGTTTAGTACAATCATTATTAAGAGAACGCAACAGCGTTGCTCGCTAACAGAATAAAATAAAGAGAAAAATATGTCTTTTAATCAATCTCTTACAGCTTCTATAGTTTTTATTGGCACGCTAATGAGTGGAAACTTACAGGCCTCTCCTACATACACCTGGCAATCGTTAATGAAATTAACGACCGCGTTTCCAGACCGAGTGGCTGGCACCGATGAAGAATTCCAAACGGCCAACTGGTTAATAAAGGAACTTGCTAAGTCAGGTTACACTGTTCAAGAACAACCATTTAAGTTCAATTACCCGATAAGTAAATCTAAAAACGAAATTCGCAGCTCTAGAAACCTGCAAGTCACAATCCCCGGAAAAACAAATCAAACCTTGATCATAGGTGCACATTATGACGCCGTGCCAAGCGTTAATGGTTCAAGTGGCTTTGTCGACAATGCTTCTGGTGTTTCGGTGTTATTAACTCTGGCTAAAAACTTAAAGAATAAGTCACATGACTTTACTATCAAATTGGTATTCTTTGGTGCCGAAGAGGTTGGCTTACAAGGGGCCAAGTATTACGCTAATCACATCAAAGACTTAAAAAATATAGCTGGAATGATCAACTTGGACACGACTATTGGCGGTGATATTTTATACATTCATAGCGCCCACTCGAAGCCCTATCAATGTGATCACATTAAAAGCTCTAAATACTCCAACTCTCCGCTCTTGCGTGACAAACTGCTATCGATTTCAGATGAAAATCAGCCGCTGCTTCAGCAACGCTTTGAAAAACACCCGGCCACCAAAGACTACCCAGAAGGTGAAACTGGAAGTTGGTCTGATCACGCCCCCTTTGCCTGCTTAGGTGTGCCTGTTGCTTACATTGAAGCGACCAATTTTACTATCAACGGCGAAAGTGGTTACGACGGCTATTCACAGACCGTACATAAAGATTTTTGGAACTGCTTTGATTCAAAAAACAAAACCGCATGTCAACGTGACAATGAACAAAAGTGGGGGAAGATCTGGCATACAGAATATGACCAAGCCTCATTTCTAGTCGAGCAAAAAGGTGAAGAGCTGCAACACCAGCTCACCAGTCAAGTCGATTTACTAACGAAATTTATCTTAGATACAAAAGTTGATCTCAATTCGGCCAAACAAAAATAAATAACCCTAGTTTAATATATTTTTATTTGCCGCATATTGCTGTAAAATGCGCCGCTTTGCGGCTAACGAGCGGAATTAGTTAAACTACTCCGGTTAGCTCAGCGCATTCCTTCAACATGTTTAAAGCTTAGAGAATTTTCATTTGGTGTTAAAAAAAGTAATATCGTGGTTAAGTAAAGGCAGTTCAGAACAATCTGAGGCTGTAAAAGTGCAACGAGAAGCAAAGACCTCTCGAAAGCCAAAGCGCCACCTCAAAAAGTCGCCATCAAAGCCTCGAAGCAATATAAATCAACCTCGACAAATCGAAGGTGCGACGACAATACCTCGCGCTGAGCATCCAGTTTCTAGAAATCATTTTAGCCCAAACGCATTAAAAGTCTTATACCGACTAAAAGACAATGGCTATGACGCATACCTAGTAGGTGGCTGTATTCGTGACGTGTTATTAGGTATAGAACCTAAAGACTTTGATGTCGTCACCAACGCGACTCCTGAACAAGTTAAAGAGTGTTTTAATAATTGTCGATTAATCGGCCGTCGTTTCCGTTTAGCCCACGTTGTATTTGGCCGTGAGATTATTGAAGTCGCTACCTTTAGAGGCCATCACGAGCCTGAATCAAATACTGACACCGACAGTAACGACAAAAAAGTATCTAAGCAAAGTACCGAAGGACAATTGTTACGCGATAACGTTTTTGGCTCTATTGAAGAGGATGCGGAACGTCGTGACTTCACCATTAATGCTTTGTATTACAGCATCAACGATTACGCCATTTACGACTTTGCCAATGGCATGGAAAGCATAGAACAAGGGCTTATCGATTTAATTGGCGACCCAGATACCCGATACCGCGAAGATCCAGTGCGTATGTTACGAGCGGTTCGATTTTCTAATAAGCTACGAATGAAAATCGCGCCGCGAACAGAGGCTCCTATATTTGAGCTTGCTCATCTATTAAGAAATATTCCACCAGCTCGACTATTTGACGAATTTTTAAAGTTATTTATGTCGGGCAAAGCGCAAGATAACTTCCACTCTTTAAAGCACTATGGCTTATTTAAATACTACTTCCCTGTGGTGGAACAAGTTCTAAGTGACAACTCGGAAGCGAAAGAGCTGCGCATGTTAGAACAAATGTGCGCCAATACAGATTTAAGAATTAATGCTGAACAATCGGTTTCTCCAGCATTTATACTAGCCGTTTTGCTTTGGTATCCACTGGAAGCACACGCTAAAGATCTCGAGCTAGAAAGCGGTTTACACCCATACGATGCGTTCCAAATTGCCATGAACGACATTTTACATCGTGCCATTCAAACGGTCGCCATCCCGAAACGATTCAGTGCAACCATGCGTGATATTTGGCAATTCCAGCATCGCCTGACAAAAATTCAAGGCAAGCGCCCTACTCAGCTAATTGAACACCCTAAATTTCGAGCGGCTTACGACTTCTTGTTATTACGCGCTGAAATTGAAGGCGGCGAGTTAGAAGAGCTTGCTGACTGGTGGACAAATTATCAAGAATCTGATGAAGGTAAACGAATCGCGCTTACCCGCCAAAAAGCTGGAGCAAGTACTAAACGAAGTCCTCGCAGCCGACCTCGAAGCAATTCAGCCAAACCAAAACGTCGCTCATACAATAAAAAGAGCAGTGCTAAAAAAATTAACGGCAACAAAGGCGAATAATCATGGCGTTTTGTTACATTGGATTGGGGGCAAACCTCAATGACCCTGTGTCCACAGTTAAAATTGCTCTGCATGAAATGAGTTTAATACCGCAATCACGATTTGTCGCAGCCTCAAAAATTTACGTCAGTAAACCTATGGGGCCGGCCGATCAACCAGACTATGTCAACGCAGTGGCTTTAATTGAAACTCAGCTTAATGCACATCAGCTATTCGAATATACTTGTCGAATTGAACAAGATCACGGTAGAACTAGAAATGGTGAACATTGGGGACCACGTACCCTAGATTTAGATATCTTATTGTTTGATCAAGACATTATAGACGACGATAAATTAACAGTTCCACATTACGGAATTAAAGACCGTGAGTTTGTAATTTACCCCTTGCTAGATATTAGCCCTAACTTAGTTTTACCGTGCGGCACGAGTATCGAATCATTAACAGAAAATGTGCCACTCAATGGCATGACCGCACTGTAAGACTGTTATACTTCTCGAACAAATCATTAAAAAGGCTTTGTTATGTCAAAAATAACCACCTCAAAACTGATCAAGATGAAACAAGACGGAGAAAAAATCGCAGCGCTTACCGCTTATGATTCCAGCTTCGCCCGTTTATTTGACGAACAAGGCGTTGAAGTTTTACTGATTGGTGATTCATTAGGCATGGTTTTACAAGGTGGTGACAGTACGTTAGCAGTTACCAACCAACAAATTGCGTACCATACTAAAAGCGTTCGAGCCGGAGCTGAAAAAGCCTTGGTTATCGCGGATATGCCATTTATGACCTACCACAACGTTAATGAAACAATGAAAAATGCCCACGAATTAATGGCTGCTGGCGCCAACATGGTAAAAATGGAAGGCGGTGATTGGTTATACGACACTATCAAACAGCTAACGCAAAACGGCATTCCTGTTTGTGGCCACCTAGGTTTAACACCGCAGTCAGTCAATGTATTTGGTGGCTTTAAGGTACAAGGTCGAGACAATCAAAAAGCATTAGAAATGATTGAGCACGCCAAAGGGTTAGAAGCTGCTGGTGCACAATTATTAGTACTCGAATGTATACCAACCGAATTAGCTAAAGCAATTACCGACGCTATCACAATTCCTACTATAGGTATTGGCGCAGGCAATGTGACTGACGGTCAAATTTTAGTAATGCACGACATGTTCGGCATCAGCTCAGGTTATATTCCTAAGTTTTCGAAAAACTACATAGAGATCACCGGCGATATGCGTAAATCGGTATCTTTATACATCGAAGAAGTAAAATCAGGTGCCTTCCCTGATGAAAGCCGTTCTTTTAATTAATCTCTACTAGGGCTGAATGTCATGATCATCTTCGAAACATTATCTGAATTAAGAGCTTGGCGAAAAGAACTTGCCCAACAAGGTAAAACCTTGGCGTTTGTACCTACCATGGGCAACCTACACGAAGGTCATTTAACGCTTGTTAAAGAAGCTCACAAACGCGCTGATGTTGTGATCACTTCAATTTTCGTCAACCCTATGCAATTTGGCGAAAATGAAGATTTAGACGCTTACCCGAGAACATTTGAAGCGGACTGCGAAAAGCTTAAACAAAACAACAATCATGCAGTGTTCTACCCAAACGTTAAGGACATGTACCCAAACGGTTTACACGCTCAAACCTTTGTTGAAGTGCCAGATACTGAATACTCACTGATAGCCGAATCATCACAGCGTCCGGGTCACTTCCGTGGCGTATCTACCGTGGTCACGAAACTGTTTAATATGGTGCAACCGGATGTTGCGGTATTTGGTGAAAAAGACTTTCAGCAATTACGCATCATTCGTTTGATGGTGGAAGACTTAAATATGCCAATAGAAATCATCGGCGTACCAACGGTGCGTGAAGAATCAGGTTTGGCAAAAAGCTCTCGAAATGGTTATTTAACGGCTGAAGAAAAGGCTGTTGCGCCCGCTCTTAATATGGCGCTTGAGCAAATCAAAGCGGCGTTAATTAGCGGTAATAATGATATTAAGCTGCTGACTGAGCTCGGTACACAGCTTATCGACGAAGCTGGATTAAAAACCGATTACATTGAAATTCGCCATGTGAAGACCCTCTCGCCAGTCGACGCCAGTACCAAAGACATCGTTATTTTAGGCGCTGCTTATTTAGGTAAAGCAAGACTTATAGACAACTTGTGTTTCGAGCGCCAATAATACTGCGCTTCTAAACGATAACATGAGGCTTGCGGCAAATAACTTGGCGCAAGCCCGATCCCACTTCAGATTCTATATTTTAAGCGTTGCCAATCCGTTTCAATATGGCTGGTAAGCTGCGCCAACTTTCTTGCGCAATCTCTTTCTGCTCTTGCAGTATATCGGCAAGGATTTGTTTCGTGGTTAACGGATTAGCCAGAACACAACGGAACACTGTGATGGTTTGACCGTTATATGCTTTTGGCGTTAAACGCGTACGTGATACAAAAGACTTTCCTGATTCACGCTGTTTCTTTTGAATAAAGCGCGTTAAATCGTTCAGCAATTCGTTGATAATTTCTTTGTCTTCTTGCGAACAAATCGCCATGTAGTCTTTTACCACTTTTGGCACGTAGCGATAAGTTAAAATACACAGTTCAGGTTCAGTGACTAATTCAAAGTCTGGTTCCGACGCGATCAAATCAGCAAAGTATTGGGCGTTATTAATGCTACGGTCGATTAACATCTCGTAACCGGTTTGCCCCATTACCTTCAAACAAGCAAACAATAACATCGACATACCAGGTCGGCTGCCCTCTAAGGTGTGAGAGCCCAAGTCTTTTGAACCTTTACGCAAAATGTATTCTGCGTGATGTTCGATAACATCGGTAGAGTGCGGATCTTTAAAAAGCACCATTCCCGCGCCCATTGGCACGTACAGTTGTTTGTGTGCATCGATGGTAATGGAGTCTGCTTGTTCAATACCAGCCAACTTATGACGTTGATTGTTAGACAACAACGTTGCTCCGCCCCACGCCGCATCAACATGAAAATGAATATTGTATCGCTGAGCGATTTCAGCCATCGAGGTTAATGGATCAACCGTGCCAGTTTCCGTAGTACCCGCTACACCGACAATAGCCATAATGCCGGCATTTTCTGATTTAAGCTGCAGGATCTTTTCCTTCAGCAAATCAATACGAATTTTGTTATTTTCATCAGTTGGTATGGTTACTATGTCTTGTCGGCCAATACCCAAGATGTCAGCGGCTTTTCCTAGAGAGTAATGACCTCGCTCAGACACCAGAACAACAAGACGCTGATAGCCATAGTGCATCATGGCACGATACAATCCTTCTTTAGCAACGCCTTTAAAACTGCCTTGCGCTGCTAATAATGTGTTACGAGCTATCCACAAAGCACTGATATTAGCAACGGTACCACCCGAACAAAATGCGCCAAGTGACGCATCTGCACTGTGCATGACGGTTTGATAAAATTGGTCGTTTTCTTTTTCACTTCCGCGTGTGCTGCCATAGGCCATACGATGCATCATACCGATAACTTGTCGCTCTAATGGCGTAAAGGCTTTCGATGTTTCAATTTTTACTAAGTTCTGATTGAGCCCCACCATCAACTTTGACAATGGCAAAAGAAAGTACGGCAACGCCGAGGTCATGTGACCGATGAAACTTGGAGAGGAAGTATGCACCGATTGTGCAACGAGTTTATCCAACAGTTCATCTGCTATATCCGAAACAAACTGAGGTTTTTCAGGCACTCGAGAGTCGAGAAAGTCTTTTTCTATTTCACTTAGCGGCTTTTCAACCGCTACGATATTGGCGCGCAAAAAGCCGTCTAAGTTGTATGAAACTTCTTGCTCTATGCGCGCTAACGTTGAATCCGGATCTTCTGGAATAGTAAAGATCCTTTGCAAATTTTCTTCGGTAGCTTCCGCAAATCGTTTGCTAGTCATTTAATTTTACACGAAACAGAAAGACAAAATAAAAGTGGTGGTACTTTACTGTAACTTGCCTGTAATGTCTTCATTCTCGGCGACAAAATCCGTCATTTCTTTAGTTTATGCCGTAAAATAGAAATCACCACTTCCAGCAATTCATTATTTAATTGTCGCCAGTCAAAATACGGCGTAACCATAAGCGGGTGTCTACTAGACATTTTTATCTTTTCGAACTTTTGATGCGAAATCAGTGAAGCCATGTCCAACTGAGACTCAGCGTATGTAAAACCACAAATAATGGAGAAAGTTTCTTTTGTTGCCGCAGACTGATGAAAGGATTCAAAGCTTACCGCTTCAAAGCCTTCGTCCGTTAACAGTTTGTTATCTCTATATTCCTGCCAAGTCGAACATTGAGTATCAAACAAGGCGAATGAGATTTTCGCCATAATAGAAAACACCTTTCGCCAGTGGTTGCTCGTTTGTTTAATAATATCAGCCGCTTCCGCGGTATTTAAGGTTCTGAAAATATCGTGCTGAAACCCTTCCACTTCTGGTCGATTGGCTATATGTAATATCCACTTAGGTTGTGAATTACCAATTCCAATTTTGGGTTTGCTCAATTTAACCTCCAAAGCTGTAAGCAAAAAAAAGCTTGATGAACTCAGAAAAGTCATCAAGCTTTGTTTCAACATAAAGCTAGTGGCGAAGCCATTCTTATAGCTTAAAGCTCGTTAAATATCGTTCGGCTTTTTACGTGAATTACGCTTACGTTCGTTTTCTGTTAAGAACTTCTTACGGATACGAATCGACTCAGGCGTGATTTCCACTAATTCATCGTCATCAATGAACTCAAGTGCTTGTTCTAACGTCATCAAAATTGGTGGCGTAAGTACCTGAGCGTCATCTGTACCTGATGCACGAACGTTAGTTAATTGCTTACCTTTAAGCGCGTTAACTGTTAAGTCATTGTCACGGCTATGAATACCAATGATCATGCCTTCGTATACTTCAGTACCGTGACCAATCATCATACGGCCACGTTCTTGTAAGTTAAATAACGCGTTCGTTAATGCTTTACCCGTTGCGTTAGCGATCAAAACACCGTTCTTACGAGCACCGATTTCGCCACCTTTGTGTGGACCGTATTCGTAGAATGTGTGATAAAGGAGACCTGAACCAGAAGTCAATGTCATGAATTCAGTTTGGAAACCAATCAAGCCACGGCTTGGCATGATGAAGTCCATACGAATACGGCCTTTACCGTCTGGTGCCATGTCAGTAAGTTCAGCTTTACGAAGGCCCATGTTTTCCATGATTGAACCTTGGTGCTGCTCTTCAACATCAATAGTTACTGTTTCGTATGGCTCTTGCGTTTCACCATCAACTTCACGCATGATAACTTCAGGACGAGAAACCGCTAATTCATAACCTTCACGACGCATGTTTTCAATTAAGATACCTAAGTGAAGTTCACCACGACCAGATACTTTAAACTTATCTGGATCATCCGTTTCTTCAACACGTAATGCTACGTTGTGCACCAATTCGTTTTGTAGACGCTCAAGAATATTACGCGAGGTTACGTATTTACCTTCTTGGCCAGCAAATGGCGACGTATTTACTTGGAATGTCATGGTGACTGTTGGTTCATCAACTGAAAGTGCAGGTAGCGCTTCAACTTCCGTTGGACAACAGATAGTGTCAGAAATTTTTAACTCGCCTAAACCTGTGATTGCAATAATGTCACCGGCTTGCGCACTTTCTGCTTCGTAACGTTCAAGGCCTAAGTAACCAAATACTTTACCAACTTTACCGTTGTGAATTTTACCCGCAGCAGTTTGAACCGTCACTTGCTGGTTTGGTTTTACCGAACCGCGTCTTACACGACCCACACCGATAACGCCTAAGTAAGAGCTGTAATCAAGCTGAGAAATTTGCATTTGGAACGGGCCATCAACATCAACTTCTGGCGCTGGAACTTGTTCAATGATTGTCTCAAACAATGGCGTCATGTCTGTGCCTTGAACGTCTTCTTCATTTGACGCCCAACCGTTAAGTGCTGACGCATAAACCACTTGGAAGTCTAACTGTTCATCAGTTGCACCTAAGTTGTCGAATAGGTCAAATACTTGATCCATAACCCAATCAGGACGAGAACCTGGCTTATCAATTTTGTTGATAACAACGATTGGCTTCAGGCCTTGTGCGAATGCTTTTTGCGTTACAAAACGCGTTTGAGGCATAGGACCTTCTTGCGCGTCAACGATAAGAAGAACTGAGTCAACCATCGACATTACACGTTCTACTTCACCACCAAAGTCGGCGTGTCCCGGAGTGTCTACGATATTTACGCGGTAACCATTCCAGTCAATCGCTGTATTTTTGGCAAGAATGGTAATGCCACGTTCTTTTTCGATGTCATTTGAGTCCATCACGCGCTCTTCGCTGTCGCCGCGCGAATCTAACGTACCAGACTGCTCTAGTAGTTTATCAACCAAGGTTGTTTTACCGTGGTCAACGTGGGCAATAATTGCAATGTTTCTTAACTTATCTGTCAC
>JABXID010000062.1 GCA_013373245.1 Gammaproteobacteria bacterium | reverse complement strand
ATAGTTACCCAGTTACGGTGTAGGTTAGGACCAGAAATTTTCTGAATACGCGATAACGGTTTCTCTTCAATCTCACCAAATTTAGAGAAGTCGACTTTAGGCTGTGCAAGCACTTGTAAACCGCCTTCTCCGCCGCCAACACTTGATGCAGCATTCGCTTTAGGACGAGAAAGTTCGTACTTAACATAAGACTTAACGTCGTCAGCCAATATACGACCTTTACGACCAGTGCCTTTAACCTTAGTTAAATCAACACCAAACTCAGACGCTAAACGACGCACAGACGGAGTAGCATGAATATTGCCGCCTTTAGCGACGCTATTTTGAGAAGGGTGATTTTGTTGAACTGGTGGAGCTTTTTTCGCAGGAACTTCTGGAGCCGGTGCAGGTGCAGGTGCAGGTGCAGCAGAAGTTGGCGCAGCAACTGTTTCAGTGACAGTCGTCGCTTCCGTTTGAATAACTGCAATTAAAGTGCCTTGTGAAACTTTACCGCCAGTTTCAATTTTAAGCTCTTTAATAGTACCAGCAAAAGGTGCTGGAACGTCCATCGTTGCTTTGTCCGTTTCTAATGTAATTAAGCCTTGCTCGGCTTCGACTACATCACCAACAGCAACCAACACATCAATAACATCAACTTCTTCATCGGTGCCGATATCTGGTACTTCAACGTTTTTAGCTTCGGCAGCAACTTCTTTAGTTACTGTTTGTTGTACAGGCTCTGAAGCAGGCGCAGGAGCCGCAGTTTCAGCTTGTGACTCAGATGCCTGAGCGGCCGATTCCTCAGGAGCTGAGGCTCCGCCAGAAACTTCTAATAATAGAACCAATGAACCTTGAGAAACTTTACCGCCGTTCTCAACTTTTAATTCTTTTACCACACCATTTTCTGGGCATGGTACATCCATTGTTGCTTTATCAGTTTCTAATGTAATTAGGCCATCTTCTTTCGCAACAGAATCACCAACAGATACCAATACATCGATAATATCAACTTCATCATCAGTGCCAATATCTGGCACTGTCACTTCAATTACTGAGCTAGAGCTATTCGCTGCTGGAGCTGTTTCTGCTTGCGGTGCAGGCGCAGTTTCTTGAGCTGGAGCTTCGGCCGCTGGCGCATCAGCGCCGGCGACTTCAACAGTAACTAATAATGTGCCTTCCGATACCTTCTGGCCGTCCGACACTTTAATTTCTTTTACCGTACCAGCGAATGGTGCTGGAATATCCATTGACGCTTTGTCACTTTCAACTGTCACAATTGCATCTTCTTCTGCAATTGAATCGCCAACCGCAACACAAATTTCAATAATTTCTACTTCATCGCCGCCAACGTCTGGGACTAGGATGTCTTTAATTTCAGCCATCTTTTATTTTCTCCTCAAACCTTTATTAAGCGTAAAGTGGGTTAATTTTTTCAGCGTCGATGCCTAAGTCTGCAATCGCTTGCGTTACAACTTTTGCTTCGATTTCACCGTTACGAGCTAACTCTGCTAGTGACGCAACAACAACATAGTTGTGGTCAACTTCAAAGTGTTTACGTAAGTTCTCACGGCTGTCTGAACGCCCGAAACCATCAGTACCTAGAACTTTGTATGGTGCTGGTACATAAGCACGGATTTGATCAGCATATGATTTGATGTAGTCAGTCGCAGCGATAACTGGGCCTGTGCCTTGCTCAAGAACTTCTGTTACGTATGCTTTTTGTGTTGGCGCTTCAGGGTTTAACATATTGAAACGGTCGACATCTTGACCTTCACGCGCTAGTTCATTGAACGACGTCGCACTGTATACTTCAGAGCTAACACCGTATTGCTCAGCAAGAATTTCAGCGGCTTTACGCACTTGTAATAAAATTGTGCCTGAACCTAACAAACGCACATTAAGTTTTTTCTTACCTTTAGCTTTTACATCATCAAGTTTGTAAAGACCTTTGATGATACCTTCTTCAACACCTTCAGGCATTGCAGGTTGTGCGTAGTTTTCATTCATCACTGTTAGGTAATAGAAAACGTTTTCGTTTTCACCGTACATACGACGCATACCGTCTTGTACAACAACCGCTAATTCATAACCGTAAGTAGGGTCATAAGTTACACAGTTTGGAACCGTTCCAAAATGAGAGTGAGTGTGACCATCTTGGTGTTGTAAACCTTCACCGTTCAATGTTGTACGACCTGCGGTACCACCCACTAAGAAACCACGAGCTTGTGAATCACCAGCAGCCCAAACCATGTCACCAACACGTTGGAAACCGAACATTGAGTAGTAGATGTAGAACGGGATCATCGGCTCGTTGTTGTTGGAGTATGATGTCGCAGCTGCTAACCAATCAGACATTGCACCAAGTTCATTGATACCTTCTTGCAAAACCTGACCTGTTTTATCTTCACGATAATAAGCTACTTGGTCAGCGTCTTGTGGTGTGTATTTTTGGCCTTCGTGAGCGTAGATACCCACTTGACGGAACAAACCTTCCAAACCAAAAGTACGTGCTTCATCAGGAATAATAGGAACGACACGTTTACCCATTTGTTTATCTTTGATAATAGCCGTTAAGATACGACCAAATGCCATAGTCGTTGATATTTCACGACCATTCGAACCTTTTGTTACCGCTTCAAATGCTTTTAAGTCTGGCGTTTCAATTTCAACATCTGACTGACGACGGCGCTTCGGTAAATATCCGCCTAACGCTTCACGTTTGCCGTGTAAGTAGTTGTATTCTGGGCTACCTTCTTCAAACTTAACATAAGGCACGTTTGGTAAGTCTTCATCAGAAATATCGATGTGGTGACGATCGCGATACGCTTTTAATGACTCTAAGTCCATTTTCTTAACGCCGTGCGCAATGTTTTTACCTTCACCAGCGTCACCCATACCGTAACCTTTAACTGTTTTAGCTAAGATAACTTGAGGGCGGCCTTTAGTTTTCACAGCTTTGTCGTATGCTGCGTAAACTTTTACTGGATCGTGACCACCACGGTTTAAGCGCCAAATGTCACTGTCTGACATGTTTGCAACCATAGCGGCAGTTTCAGGCGTTTTACCAAAGAAGTTTTCGCGAGTGTACTTACCACCTTTCGCTTTATAATTCTGGTACTCACCGTCAACCGTGTTTTCCATGATCTCTAAAAGCTTGCCGTCTTTATCACGAGCAATTAGTGGATCCCAGTATGAGCCCCAAATTACTTTGATTACTTCCCAACCAGCACCACGGAAAGTGCCTTCTAATTCTTGAATGATTTTGCCATTACCACGAACCGGACCGTCAAGGCGCTGTAGGTTACAGTTGATGATAAACGTTAAGTTATCTAAACCTTCACGTGCAGCAAGACCGATTGCACCTAGTGATTCCGGCTCATCACACTCACCATCACCCATAAAGCAATATACACGTTGATCCGAACAATCTTTGATTCCTCGGTCCGTTAAGTATTTTAAGAAACGCGCTTGGTAAATTGCAGCGATTGGACCTAGGCCCATAGAAACGGTAGGGAACTGCCAGAAGTCAGGCATCAATTTAGGGTGTGGGTATGAAGATAAACCTTCGCCTTCACCTGCCGACTCTTGACGGAAGTTGTCTAATTGCTCTTCAGTTAAGCGACCTTCAACAAAGGCACGTGAATAAATACCCGGAGAAACGTGACCTTGAATATATAAGAAGTCACCGCCTGAATTGTCTTTGTCTGCTTTAAAGAAGTGGTTGAAACCTACATCGTATAACATGGCAGAAGAAGCAAATGATGAAATATGACCACCAAGCTCTAAATCTTTCTTAGAACCACGAACAACCATGGCTAATGCATTCCAACGAATTGCACCACGGATTTTCGCTTCGATGGTACGGTCGCCAGGCATTTGAGGCTCTTGGCCAACAGGAATGGTGTTCAAATAGGCTGTAGTTGGGCTATATGGCAAGTGAGCACCATTACGACGCGCTTTATCAATTAACTTTTCCAATAATTGATGCGCACGTTCAACGCCATCTTGTTCTAGTACTGCTTCTAAAGACTCAATCCACTCTTGTGTTTCTTGTGGATCGATATCCTGATTTAGATTTAGGTTCTCTGACATGTTTCAGGTTCCTATAGTTTGCTTATAATTAAAAGTTCTTTAACCCAGATATTGCATGCTAGTCTAGGTCAAATCATTGCAGTCTGCTGCCAGACCACTCGTTTTTATCTATTGGTTATCAAGCAGACGTCTTACCGACCCTTGCAACCTATTATTTCCTTGGTCCAGTTTAAGCAATGACTTTTCAATAAACGCCAAGTGCTGACGGTTTGCTTGTCTTGCTTTTTCTGGCTCACCATTAACAATGGCGGTCATTAATTCTGTTCTGTGTACGCGTAACTGACGCAAGATATCTTGGTAGTTTTTGAAAACCTCTAAGTTTTCTTTCACGTTATGTTCAAGCAAGTCTTTTAAACCTCTGAACAAATGCACCAACATAATATTATGTGACGCATTAGCAACTTCTAAATAGAAATCGACCACCGCGCTAGCTGTTTGTTTAGCGTCACCCGCATTGTCTAACGCACTGACTTTATCAAACGCGTTCCTCACTCGTTCGAAATCAGATGGCTGGCCTCGAAGCGCAGCGTAGTATGAAATCACACCTTCAAGCGCAAAACGAAATTCCAGTAGGTCATAGTGTGACTCTGGACTATTCGCGAGCAACTCAAACAAAGGCTCAGAAAACGGGTCAACCAAGTTGGCACAAACAAACGTTCCACCACCTTGTTTTCGATTAACCAGACCTTTTGCTTCCAATTTTTTAATGGCATCGCGTATAGATGGACGAGATACACCATAATCTGCTGCTAAATCGCGTTCAGACGCGAGCTTTGCACCAGCCGGTAGCTGTCCTTCAATGATCTGTTTTTCTAGCTGCTCAGCTACCAATTCAGATACTTTTTTTGCGCTTACTTTCACCAAACTCAGCTTCTAACACGTTGATGGTAAAATGGTCTTACCATTTGAAATTTTACGAATCCTATCAGCTACATGCCGTTTTGTAAACAATATGTAGGGTGGATCGACCTGTGATTAATTTATCGTCTTCATTAAAAAACGGCCTTTTCAAAGAGGCCGTTTAGTAATCCCTTCCCCACGAAGTCACTATCGTCGAAAAGTTAAATGTTCTAAGTGTAGGTCGTTATACGATTGTCGCCAGTCTCTATACGATTCTTCCATATAAAGTTAATAAGGCGACAAATACGATAAACAAAATCATATTTCTTTTTGTTAATCGCACCATATGTTGTGCGTTATCCGCCTTAGGTTGTGAATCTAGGTGATCAGCTTTAGTGGCAACTTCACACAACATTTCACGAGACGACTTTGAAAAGTCAGCGGCATAACGTAGCCACGTTTCTAAACCATTTGAAAAGTGCCCTACCACCATAAAGCCTAAGCTGACTAATCTAGACGGTAGCCAGAAAGACCACTCAAGCCATTGATATAACTTTTTATTATCTATTTGATTGTCTTGCTCGTGTGACTTTCGGTGTTTGGTTAAGTGCAGCAAAGTAGCGTAAAGAACAACGCCGGCCGGCCCCAGCAAAACAAAGTAAAAGATAGGGACGGCATAATAAACAAAATTTATCCAAATTAGAGTCTCACCAATGGTTTCTTTTGGTGTGTCCACTTCCTCTTTAGCTGCGTCACTTTCATTAGAGTCGTCTTGCTGAATATCATCAGATGCCTGCGTTTTGCCAACTCTGTCCTGACACAATTGCGACAAATTATCATGTAGTAATAGCTGAGCTTCCTTATCCCCTCGCCCCATTGCATTTAAGTATTGTCGATAATAGGTGCGCGCTTGTTGGTTACCAACACATATAGCAAGTACTAACAAACTAACTAAAAAGTAAATAAAGCCATTACTAAAAAAGTGTAAAAATAACGCTGTTAACACAGCCGGCGTGGAGACTAAAAGGAGTAAAGAAAGTGAGCCATTCTTGGCATCATTGAACTTAGGCAGTGCAATATTTAAGTACTTATCTAAGTATTTTTGTGCTTGCCAAAATGAACTTTGCAGCGCAACGCGCTCTGTGACTAAAACGATTAACAACACGATTAACGTCATGGTATTTTCCATATCCAATGAAAGGTTTCATTTCAATTCTATAGCGCATTCTTGTAGCGCGTCCAGTCAAAACTTTGTCCAGGATCGGTTTTTCGCCCCGGTGAAATGTGTTCATGTCCAACAATACGTTCTTTGGCTATTTCGGGGTATAAACGCTGTATCTTTTTAGTTGTCGATATTAAGGTTTGGTATTGCTGTTCAGTGTATGGCATATCGTCGGTGCCTTGCATTTCAATACCAATCGAAAAATCGTTACAACGTGTACGCCCCTGAAATTCACTCTGGCCGGCGTGCCAAGCCCGCTGGTTTAGTGGGACAAATTGAATCAAGGTGCCATCACGTTTGATGTATAAATGAGAAGAGACTCGTAATGTTTTGATTTGTTCGAAATACGGGTCTAAATTGCAGTCCAACTGACCAGTAAAAAAATCTTCTACATAACAATTATCAAAGTCAGACTCTTGCGTGGCTGGCGGAAGACTAATATTGTGTATCACTAACAGAGTAATTAGCTCTTGCCCAATAGGTTGCGACTCTCGTTGATCGAAATGTGAAGACGCTATTTTTATAGCGCCTTCAAGCCAAACATCTTGCTCTAGATTAAGGCTCATATAATGTCGTTATCCATCGTTCTTCGGTAATAAAGTTCCAGTGCCATTCCTTCCACTTATCAGACAAGCCCTTTTCAATGGCTTGCTCCAGTGATAAACCTTGAGCTTTTAGTTCATCCACTTCAGATTTAGTCGCTAAGATCATATCTAAGTGTGTTTGCAATCCGCGTTTGTCGGTTAACTCTCCGTGCCCTGGGATAATCGCTGCATCATCGCTGATCTCTTTCAATAATTGCTTTAAGTTTTTGACTAGACCTTCAACCGTTCCACCCGACTTTTTGTCCACGTATGGAAAGCGCATATTAAAAAATAAATCACCTAAATGCCAAACGTTCGCTTGCTGAAAAAATACTACTGAGTCACCGTCTGTATGACCACTACTTAAGTGTCTAACATGCACGGTTTGTTCATTTAAATGCAGTTTTACGCCCTGCTGATAGGTAATAACAGGAAGTCCTTCTTTGCTTTTCACAGACAAACGTTTGCGAACGTTTTCGTGCGCTAGAATGCTTGCCGATTTACTAAAGTAGACATTAGAGCCAGTGTGATCACCATGGTAATGAGTATTAACCACATAACTGACTTTTTGTTTGGTATTGGCCAGCTCAAATACAGCTTGTTCTATTTTAGGTGCTAACGGTTCAAACTGATCATCGATGATCAATATACCTTCTTCACCGACCAATGCACCGATATTGCCACCGGCCCCATAAATAATATATACGTTGTCCGATACATTAACCGCTTTTAAAACGGTATCCGCAAATCTATCGTTCGCCTGTGACTGTCCAAAAATCATTAGACCAAACATAATTGTAATAAGTGTTTTCATGACTTCCCCTAGTTTTGTTCGTATTATTGGTGCAGTCATACAACAAAAGGGGCTAAGCCCCTTTTATAAACCGTGTTCCAACATATCAAATTATCGGATAAATGCACTATATAATGCGGACACTGGCGCTGCCGTTGGTTTGCCATGCTGCCAGTCACCGTTTTCCACACCGCTTCCCGCGATATCAATATGCATATAAGGCAATGGAAGATCACTATTCAAATCATGTTTATCAAGCCCAGATACGACCGCTAAAAATGCCATAGGGAATTGATGCCCTCTGGCGGTTACCGCTGATGCTGCGTTATTCGAGGACAATAAGTCATCGGCTTTGGTGCGAGGTTTAACAAAATCATAGTCTTCACGGCGTGAACGAGAAACTTCGCATGGGTCACCAAACAAATCGCCCCATGTTTCCATTGCGTGTCCTAACCCATGACTTTTAGATACCCCATTCTCTACTAACGCAGTGTATGGTCCAATGGCTCTTGCTGCGTGACCGGTTAATGTTGCGACCGTGAATAACACAGGGTTTACTTCATCTAACGCTTCTTCACGCAGACGAGACAATAAATCCGCCATCACTAATCGACCTTCAGCATCGGTATTGCCGATACGTACACGCACACCGGAATGACCCGTAATAATCTCGTCTGGCACAAACGCTTCCGCACCGATACTGTTACGAACCGCCGCAATCTCAGCAACCACCTTTACACCTTGTGGCGCCAATTCAGAAACCGTCTTCATAAATCCAGCTACAGCCGCTGCGCCGCCTTTATCGCGACTCATGCCGGCCATATAGCCGCCAACCTTTAAATCAACACCGCCTGTGTCATAAACAATACCTTTACCTACTAACATCAATGTTTTAT
Source organism: Gammaproteobacteria bacterium (assembly GCA_013373245.1). Lineage (GTDB taxonomy): Bacteria > Pseudomonadota > Gammaproteobacteria > Enterobacterales > Alteromonadaceae > Psychrosphaera. The sequence continues at coordinate 5,750 of JABXID010000062.1, read as the reverse complement.
TGACATCACCTTCTGGCACATACTCAAGGCGGATCACTCTTGGTTGGTGACGTTCAACTTCAATGGAGGCTCTGGCCACTGACCACAATAATGGGAAATCCTGTTGCAATACTCGCATATCATCAATGACGTTTACCTTAACGTTCGATTCAGAAAACACATCTTCACAATACTCAGCAAAACGCGGTGGCGACATACGTTCAGGCTCAGTGCCGCATAAATCGCGAGCAATGTACTTGCCGTGCTCAAGAGCCGCCATTTGAGCTTGTTCGAGATGTTTACCCACCAAGCCAATCATTTTTATCGGCTCTATTGACTCGCCAAGTGCTTCACGAGCTTCTAGTGGTTGCCAAAGCGCTTGGCAGAATCCCAAATAACTGACAGTTTCAGCATGTTCATACGCGGGTAAATCTGATTTCAGAACAACCAGTAAAGGCTTTTTCGCCCCCATATTTAACACCATTTTCGCCGCATTTTGCGCCGCTTCAAAATAACGACGTACGTCATCAAAGTAGTTATGTAAACTTCCTGTAGGTGCAAGAACCAACCTTTTTTGTGGTAACTCTTCTGTAACAATCGCTACAGGCTCTTTGCCTACACGCTCATCAAATTGACTATGTGTCGTAATCAGCTGATCAAACGGCTCTGGCAAAGCATTTTGGAACGACGATGATATAACCACCAGCACGTCATAACTTTGGTCGGATAATGCGTGAGATAAATCGGAAATTACAATTGGAGTTGGGTACGCCATGGTTCTCTCTTTTATAGCTTTTATTGATATCAGCAAAGTATCTAGTCTTAGCTGTTATTTTCAAGCGGAAGATTCGAAATTAATTACATTCCGTATGTGATCAAATCCTATTTTTGTAAAGCTAGTTGCACTTGAACAGTCCATACCGCAGGCAAAAGCGAATTCGGCGTCTTTGTTTTGGCAGGTTGGTATAATTACAAATCAAAACCCAGTTGTTGTTCGTTCACCTCTTCATCAGACAAACCAATATGAACTCCCAGTAGTCGAATAGATTTACCTTTGCCTCGTTCTATTGCCTCCTCGAGTAACTGTTCCAATAAAACAAATGATATCTCTGTCGCTTTTTGCTCTTTTGTTGTTTGTTGAAAGTCATTGAACTTCACTTTTACGCCTAACTTATTCATGCGCCGAGTCGACAGATATGGCTCTGAGCGCCTTTTGAGCTCTGGCATTAATTTGTCGTTAATAATACTCTTCAAATCAAGAGCGTTATCTATGTCTTGTTCAAAGGTTCGTTCAACACCAACGGATTTCCTAATTCGTGAAACTTGCACGTCACGATTATCAATGCCGTGCGCTCGCTGCCAAAGCACATTGCCATACTTACCAAACTTGCTGGATAAATAAGGCAGCGTTGATTGTCGAATGTCGCCGCACGTAACAAAACCAAGCGCTTTAAGTTTTTCGAATGTTACTTTGCCAACTCCGGGAATTTTTTTTAACGACAAGGATTCTAGAAAATCATAAATTTGCTCAGGAGCTATTGTACATTGGCCGTTGGGTTTGTTTAGGTCAGAGGCTACTTTTGCAACGAACTTAAGTGGAGCAATCCCTGCAGAAGCGGTTAAGCCTGTGGCTTCAAATATTTTATGACGAATGTCTTCAGCGATTAAAGTCGCAGAACCCTGATGCAAAGGTGATTCAGTGACATCTAAATAGGCTTCATCCAAAGACAAGGGCTCTATTTTGTCTGTGTATTGTTCAAATACCCCTCGAATGATTTGGCTGGTTTCTTTGTAAACTTGCATACGTCCGGGTACAACGACTAAATCAGGACATTTCCTAAGTGCCACACTGGTCGGCATTGCCGAACTCACCCCATATTGCCGAGCAATATAATTGCAAGTAGACAACACACCACGACGATCTGACTTACCCCCAACCGCAACGGGCTTGTTCGCCAGTGCAGGGTTGTCACGAATTTCTACCGACACAAAAAAAGCGTCCATATCAACATGGATGATTTTTTTTAATTGAGGGTTTTCTGATAATTCCACAAACAAACACGAACACTGTAATTTTATACAGTTTAATTGATTTAATTTGAGAATCAAGTGAGTAGATTAAATGATCTAAAACTCCGGAAGAACTACCTACTTTATCTCAGCCAACACAGATTGAATCAACTCTTTGTTAACAGAATCATTCTGATAAACAGCAAAAATAGTGCGTTGCATCATGTGTGCACCAGATACCTTAAACAGTTCTTTTGACTGTAAATACGGCTCGATCAAACTGCATGGTAAATACGCTGCACCACCTTCCGACAATATAAAGTCCAGCGCTATTCGAATTGTTGACGTGGTAAGTTTAGGATTATTTGTACGCCCGTGTTTCGAGTTGTGTTCGGTTGCAAACTGTACCCCCCAATCTACATAGACGTAGTTACTTTCCATCGCTTGCGTTGCGGTTTGGTCTGGTTGACTTGATACCAGTATTAACTCTATCGACGCCAGTGCTTCGCTATTCACCTCATTGGCTAAAAATGGGTCGAACATTAACGCTAAGTCTAATGTATTATCTAAGATCGACGCTTGCAATTGGCGGTTATTGAGCATTTCCGTTTTAAATACTAATTCAGGAAATGTCTTAGCAATTGAATTTAAATGACTCTGAAAAAACGCGTCCCAAATATTAGGCGTTGCAGCAACAGAAAACTGTGTAAGTTTTGAATCGACTAGGGGGATATCATTTTTAATTTGCTCAATAACCCGAACCATGGTCGTGGCATAAGGCAACATTCGTTCACCGGCCGGCGTTAGATTAATGTTGTTTCTAACCCGCTCAAATAAAATAGCGCCAACATATTCTTCAAGTTGCTTTATACGTGCGCTGACAGCAGCCTGTGTAATGTATAAATTGTCAGCCGCTCGACCAAAATGTCGGGTATTGGCGACTTCTAAAAAGGTTCGAAATACTTTTACGTCCATGGCGTTAGCTCAAGGTCTGTTAAAAACTGATTTATGACAATATTTTTTTGACGTTTCAATAAAAATATTTTGTTTTTAAAATTCATGTTTACTGTCTATGTTCCACCTCAGTGGTGTAATTGAGATTAATACTATGAAAACAGAGATAAGAAAAGGCGTTTCCCAGTTTTATGATGATGCAAATTTTCCTAGAGGGTTTAATCGCTCAGGTGAGTTTAGCGTAGCAGAATCAAATATTTTAACCGATTATGGATTAACATTAAAAAAGCTGGCTGACGGCTCACTAATGCCAGAAAATCCAGAAGAAAAGCAATTTGCCGATGTTTGTGCACAGAAATTAGAAGCAGAAACTCAGGTGGAGCGTGCTTGGCAAAAATACATTAGCCTAACGACAACTCCTAAGAAGTTCCAAAGCATATACGGCTCTCACCGTCCTAACGACGACTTTGAGTACAGTAGCAGCGACGACTTAGACGATCTGTAAGTAAATAAAAAGTTTAGATAAAAAAAGGCGCATAATGCGCCTTTTTTAATTTCGATGTATGAAACGTTTAGATTATAAACCTTCAGCGTTTTCAGATAAGTATGCTGCAACACCCGCTGGTGACGCGTCCATACCTTTTTTACCTTCTTCCCAACCAGCTGGACATACTTCGCCGTGCTCTTGGTGGAAGTTCAACGCGTCAACCATACGTAACATTTCATCGATGTTACGACCTAATGGTAAGTCGTTTACTACTTGGTGACGAACTAGACCGTCTTCGTCGATTAAGAAAGATGCACGGAAAGCTACGCCTGCTTCTGGGTGCTCAACATCGTATGCTTGACAGATGTCGTGTTTAACGTCAGCTACTAATGTGTAACCTACTTCACCGATACCGCCGTCTGCAATAGCAGTCTTACGCCATGCGTTGTGGCTGAATTGTGAATCGATAGAAACACCAATTACTTCAACACCACGTTTTTGGAATTCAGCTAAACGCTTATCAAAAGCGATTAGTTCAGAAGGACATACAAATGTGAAATCAAGAGGGTAGAAAAATACAACGGCTTTTTTACCTTTTGTCGCTTCAGCAAAATTGTAACCTTCAACAATTTCGCCATTACCTAGAACAGCTGCTGCAGTAAAGTCTGGTGCCTGACGGCCAACTAATACGCCCATGATATATCTCCAAAGTTTAATATGAGTGTGAGCATTCTTTGCTCGTTATTTTCTTCGCCAATTATATATAGACCAAATTGATTAAACCAAGGGCTTTTAAATGTGAAATTTCGATTACGATTATCGAATTTGCCAATAATAGATAATCTAAATGAGATTAATTCGTTTTTAAGTGAATTTTTGCTTGCATTATAATTTAATGAGAACTATTATCACTTGCATCGAAATATGAGGTTTCACATGTACGTTTGCATTTGTAAAGGCATCACAGATAAAGATATTCAGCAACTTGTGCGAGAGCACGGTGTAGGATCTTTGCGTGAACTGAAACAACACTTACCTATAGGATCTCAATGTGGCACTTGCACAAAAGTAGCTCAAAGTGTCATCGACAACACCATTATCGACGAGTCACTTTTTAAAGACGTAGGTTAACCCTCCTTTTTTTAACGAAATACTAATCGTATTAATAATAATTATCATTATTAACTCATTGTTTTTATTAATATTTTTTTGATTTATAAAATTCATCCTCTATAATTGCCATAACACTTGTTCTCTGGAAATTTTCAAATGAATGGCAACCCAAAAGTATTAACTATGTTAAACGATGTTCTCACAACCGAGCTGACATCCATCAATCAATATTTTCTCCACGCTCGTATGTTTAAAAATTGGGGATTCAACACGTTAAATGAAAAGTGTTACAAGAAATCCATTTTAGACATGAAGCAATCCGACAAAATTATTGAGCGTATTTTATTTTTGGAAGGATTACCAAACTTGCAGCGCTTAGGGGCATTGTCGATTGGCGAGCACACCGAAGAAATGCAGCAATGCGATGCAAAATTTCAAATAAAACAAGTAGCTCAAATGAAAACAGCTATTGCGTTATGTGAAACTGAACAAGACTTTGTAACGAGAGACTTATTAACTGAAATACTAGAAGCTGAAGAAGAGCACCTAGATTGGTTAGAGACTCAAGAGTACCAAATAGAAAATATGGGTATCGAGAAATACCTTCAAGCGCAACTTTAAGGGGATTTTATTATGAAAGGCAGTCAAAAAGTCATTGAAGCACTTAACGGTTTACTTGCGTTTGAACTTGCAGCAATGGACCAATACTTCATTCATTCACGCATGTACGACGATTGGGGCTTTAGCAAACTATTCGAGCGCATCGATCACGAATTCGACGACGAGAAAGGTCATGCGTCTATGCTTATCGAACGCATCTTGTTTTTAGAAGGCACGCCAGACATGGTGACTCGAGATGGCCTGCACATAGGTAAAACTGTCCCAGAAATGTTAGAAAGTGATTTACGTGTCGAACTAGCAGTAGACAAAGCGTTGAAAGAGGCAATGACACTATGTGAGCAAGAACAAGATTTTGTAACACGTAATATTTTGCAAGTGTTAATTGACGACACAGAAACCGATCATGCATTTTGGTTAGAACAGCAATTACGCCTAATTAAAACCATCGGCTTAGAAAACTACCTACAGTCGCAAATGTAAGAATCAGAAACCAAAAGGAGCACATGTGCTCCTTTTTTAGTCAACGTAAGTAAGTTTAAAGCCCGCCAGTGACGTCGATAAAACTGCCGTTCACAAACGAAGACTT
>JABXID010000197.1 GCA_013373245.1 Gammaproteobacteria bacterium | reverse complement strand
TTTGTCCAGACACTCTAGTGTCGTAGTTTACAAGTTGCTGACCCGTTCCGAAGAACTTCAGCTTTTTGCGTTACTACTCATTCACGAGTGCCCACACAGATAATTAATTACAAGTTGTTAAAGAACATTTCTAACCGTTGCCAGTTATGGGTGAGAGGTCTCTCTCAACCGGGACGCGCATTCTACACTTCCCATCGTCGCTGTCAACCGTGTTTTAAAATCTTTTTTGCTTTATTTTCAAATCCGATTTTTAAACGCGTTTTTCACTCACTGATTTGACGCGACTTCCAACTTGTTTTTATGTGTTCCCGTTGGAAGAGGCGCGCATTTTAGAGAAGAATTAAAATAGCGCAACCCTTTATTTGCAGTTTTTTAATAAAAAACGTTTGAATGCTTAAATAACAATCAAAATATACATTTTTGGAGTATTTATAAGCAAAAAAGCTACTTCAAAATCAATTAAAGTTGCTTTAGAGTTAATTGCTCTTTTTATTTATACAGAGCTGTTACCTGTTCTTTTGAGAAAACGCCGTAAAGATGGATGAAAAGTCTTTTGTTCCATTACCCGCTTTTTGATGTAACGAATACAAGTTCCGAGTTAATGCCCCCATTGGCGTACTCGCGTTTGACTTAACCGCAGTATCTAAAGCCAATCCTAAATCTTTAACCATTAAGTTAGTCATAAACCCGCCTTCATAATTATTAGAAGAAGGAACACCTGTCATAACATCCGGACATGGGTTATATACATCTAATGTCCAGTTGCTGCCAGAGCTCTTTGACATAATTTCAGATAGCTTTGCTGGCTCTAATCCATTTGCAATACCTAATTGCAGTGCTTCACTAGTGCCCACCATTAATACGCTTAACAACATATTGTTGCAGACTTTAGCAATTTGTCCGGCTCCCACATCACCGGCATGAAATATATTTTTACCCATCACTTCTAATATAGGCTTTGCTTTGTCAAAAGCAGAGTCGCTACCACCGACCATAAAACTAAGTGTCCCCGCGGTTGCGCCAGCAACACCACCTGACACAGGTGCATCGATGAAGTCGATGCCCTTCTCCGCCAAACATTTTGCGGTGTATTGCGCAGATTCTGCATCAATTGTAGACGAATCGATGACTAAACATTCTGGTGACAACACATCAATAATAGCCGTGTCTTCTATATATAATGCTTTTACATGTAAACCAGCCGGTAACATTGAAACAACAATGTCAGCGCCTCTAGCTACCTCTTTAGGATCAGAACAAGTTGACCCACCAGCCTTAACTACTTTATCAATCGCTTCAGGAAATAAATCAAATACCTTAACGGAGTGACCAGCTTGAATAAGGTTAATTGCCATAGGCGCGCCCATGTTACCTAATCCGAAAAATGCAATATTCGCCATAACTTTCTCCTTCTATTTACCGAAAGTTCGAAGTGGGTGAGTGTGTTCTGTCCAAGGTGAGGTGAATATCTCGTTCACTTTTTTAACATCAACATCGTGCACGGTTGGATAAAGCCACTTAGGTTGATTGTCTTTATCTATTAGTAACGCTCGAACTCCTTCAGCGAATTCACCGACAGCCGCACATTGCACAGACATACCAAGTTCTAATCGAAAACAATCAGCTAAGCTTAGAGATGTGCCAAGCTCAAGTTGCTTCTTAATAATGTGTGCCGTTAATGCACTGCCATGGCTAAGTGACGCTTGTGCTTTTTGCAACCACTTGTCGTCCGTGTGTTCATCAAGAATATTAACCACTGCCGATTCTACACGTTCACAATTCGCCAGTGATGAAATGAGCTCTTTGTGATTTGAGATATTGCCTCTTGGCATTTCTACTTTGTCTTGAGTTTCAAACTCAATCAGTATGTCGGTTAACTTTTGATGATTAAGCGCGACCGTATTGCCCCACTCCACCTCAATCAGTTTTTCTAATAACTCATCTTTACGCGACGACAAAATACAATGATCGGCAAGGTGCACGTACTGCGCATCTAAGGCATTTATTGAAGCTCCGGTAAGTCCCAAAAATAGTCCACATCCATCTGGCATTCGATTTAAAAAGTAGGTTGCGCCAACATCTGGATACAAACCAATTGTAATTTCCGGCATTGCGATTCGTGACTTTTCAGTAACAACACGGTGACTCGCCCCCGCCATGAGTCCAAGTCCACCGCCCATGACAATACCATGCCCCCACAACAGAATAGGCTTATCAAATGTGTGAATGAAATAATCGAGCTGGTATTCCGTCGAAAAGAACCTTTCGACTTCTGGTGCAAACCCGCCATTTTCTGCGCGATTGCAAGCATGATACAAATCGACAACATCGCCACCAGCGCAAAATGCTTTTTCTCCTGCACCTTCCAAGAGTACAAGTGCAACTTCGTCATCGTCATGCCACGCTAGTAACTGCGGCATTAACAAATCAATCATTTGTAAACTAAGCGCGTTTAACGACTTTTCGCTATTGAGCGTCGCCACTGCAACCTTTTTTCCACACGTTGCGGTTTCTTCTCTGAACAAAACAACATCTGACATGTGTCGCTCCTTTATAATATCTCACCTGCACTTTCATCTAATAAACGACGTGCAATGATCAAACGCATGATCTCATTTGTGCCTTCCAATATTTGGTGCACACGCACATCTCTGAAATGACGTTCAAGTGGGTACTCTTTAATGTAGCCATAACCACCGTGTAACTGCAGTGCTTCGTTACACACTTGAAAACCTATATCGGTGGCAAATCGTTTGGCCATAGCGCAATAAGCTGCAGCTTCAGGATCTCCTGAGTCTAGTTTGAAAGCTGCCAATCGAACCATTTGTCGTGCCGCTACTAACTCCGTAGCCATATCAGCTAACTTAAATTGCAATGCTTGGAACGCAGCGATTGGTTTACCAAATTGGCTACGTTCTTTCATATAGTTCATTGCCGTATCTAATGCCTGTTGAGCAGTACCGATTGAGCAAGTCGCTATATTAACTCGACCACCATCGAGACCTTTCATTGCAAAAGTAAACCCTTGGCCTTCTTTGCCTAAAAGGTTTTCAACTGGAATACGCACATTATCGAAAGTAACTAAACGAGTCGGCTGTGCATTCCAGCCCATTTTTTCTTCCGCTTTGCCATAGATAACACCATCAGCATTAGCTGGAACGACAACTGCAGAGATGCCTTTAGGGCCAGCTTCACCAGTTCTCACCATTACAACTAAAACGTCAGTTTCACCAGCACCGGATATAAACATTTTAGAACCGTTAATAACGTATTCATCTCCATCTTTTTTAGCACTGGTTTTTAACGACGCCGCATCGGAACCTGCGCCTGGCTCGGTTAAACAATATGAAGCAAGCTGTTCACCCATTACTAAACTCGGGCACCATGTCTCTTTAATGGATTCAGTTCCCCAAGTCGCAATCATCCACGTTGCCATATTGTGAATGGTCAACATAGCGGTTGTTGCGGTACAGCCCATGGCAAGCTGTTCAAAAATAAGAGAAGAGTCGAGACGAGACAATCCCATGCCACCAGCATCTTCTGGTGAATAAAGCCCACAAAAGCCAAGTTCACCGGCTTTTTTTAGTGTGTCTTTTGGGAAAATATGCTCTGCATCCCACTTCGCGGCATTAGGTAATAATTCCGCGTCAGAAAATTGTTTAGCTAAATCAACAAATGCTTTTTGATCTTCGTTTAAATTAAAATCCATCGTAAATACCTCAGCTACTACTATTTAAGCGCGATAGACATGTTAGGGCCATCAGCCACAGACTCATCTGCGTGATCGTCATACCAACGAGCGGTTATGGTTTTAGTTTCCGTGTAGAATTTTACTGCTTGTTTACCATACGCGTGTTGATCGCCGGCAAACGAACCTTTCCAACCAGTGAATGAGAAAAACGGAAGAGGCACTGGAATTGGAATATTGATGCCCACTTGACCTACTTCAATTTCATGTTGGTATTTACGCGCAGCAAAACCAGATGAAGTGAAAATTGACGTACCATTGCCATATGGGTTTTTATTAATTAACGCGATGGCATCATCAAGCGAGTTCACATTCATCGTTAAAAAAACAGGGCCAAAAATTTCTTGTTTGTAGATTTCCATCTCGGTCGTTACATCTGTAAACATAGTTGGTCCAACCCAGTTTCCTTTTGGATAACCTTCAACTTCAAAACCAGAGCCGTCCAATACGCAATTTGCACCTTCTTTTTTACCTTGCTCAATCAATCCTTCAATACGATGTTTGGCTTGTGTAGTAATTTGCGGACCGTAAGCTGCATTTGAGTCGCTGTAGTGCCCCGGGCGAACAGACGCCAGTTTTTCTTTAATTTCAGGGATCCACTTTTGCGCCTCACCTACAAATACCGCAACCGAAATCGCCATGCAACGTTGTCCAGCTGCACCAACCGACGCACCAACAATATTGTTGATCACTGCTTCTTTGTTAGCGTCCGGCATTACAACCATGTGGTTTTTCGCGCCCAAAAATGACTGCACTCGTTTCATATTTTCAGTGCCGGTTTTATAAATATATTGACCCACACCAACAGAGCCAACAAACGAAATGGCTTTCACACTCGGCTCGTGTAACAACTTATCCACTTGTTCTTTATCGCCATGCACCACTTGTAAAACACCTTTGGGCGCGCCCGCTTGTTCAAAAAGCTCAACCAAACGGGTTGGTGTTAAAGGGTCTTGCTCTGATGGTTTAAGAATAAACGTATTGCCGCAAGCAATTGCTAGCGGGAACATCCATAAAGGGATCATCGCTGGAAAATTAAATGGGGTAATACCGACGCACACACCTAAAGGTTGGGTGTAGCTGTATGTGTCGATATTGTTAGCAACATTTTCAACCGTTTCGCCCATCATCATTGAAGGAATATTCGCTGCGTGCTCAACCACTTCAATACCACGCCAAACGTCGCCCATCGCATCTTCATGAGTTTTACCCAACTCTTCACAAATTATGCCGGCGATTTCTGCTTGATGTTCTTTTAGTAACGCAGCATAACGCATCATAATGCGGGCACGTTCCATTATCGGCGTGTTTTTCCAAGTCGCAAATGTTGCATTGGCGCTGGCAATCGCCGCATCCATTTCGTTGATTGTTGCACAAGGTACTTGCGCGATAACGTCTTGCGTTGCTGGGTTTGTAACGTCAATTAAGCGGTCTGACTGCGATTGTTGCCACTCGCCGTTGATAAATAGAGGAACTTGTTTCATAACTTACCTTCAAAAGACTTAAACTTTTGTCATATATTGTGAAAACAAAAGTATATTAATAATGTATGCCAGCAATTAAAGCAGAGGTTTGTTATTTTTAACATTGATGAAATTGTCAAATTAATGGACTATATTAGCGATTTCTCTTGAGCCTATACTCTAATATGAGCATTCAACTATGAGCACACCATCAAATTGGCCTTTGCCCGCTGCAAGCATTAGATACCTTGTGCCAAAAAGTATAGTAAGTGAATTGTCACTTAACCCGTTAAGTAGAGGGTTGTATCCACTCGCTTTTGGCTATTACGCGCACGCTGAGCAACACCACGTTAAGCGTACCGCTCACTCCAACAACTTATTGATTTTATGTATAAAGGGCAGCGGCAAGGTCACCACAGATCACTTAGACGTCAACGTAGGCGCTGGGCAAATCTTGTTATTGCCAAAAGGCACGGCCCATGAGTACCTGGCGGATGACAACAAACCATGGACTATTTACTGGGTTCATATGGATGGACATTTATTTGAACATTACCGACAGATGTTACATATTTCAGAGCGACAGCTAACGTTAGATATTACCGACCCGACTGAGATCATCGCAGAGTTCGAGCAACTTTTAACATCACGTTTGTCGATTTATCAAAACAACAAATATATGGTTTCGGCTAATATTCTACAAAAAATGATGTCGTTAATAGTTTGTCAGTCACAAAGTAACGTGCCAATCAATGCACAACAGTTGAGTTTCAAAAATATCGACGCCTTTTTGGAACAGCGCCTCAGCCAGTCGATAAGCTTAGAACAAATGGCCACCGCCGCGGGATATTCCAAGTATCATTTTGCTAAAAAGTTTCAGCAAGAAATGGGGATAAGTCCAGTGCGCTATTTTTTAGAGCTAAAAATAAAACACGCCTGTGAGCTTATGGACAGAAGTTTGTTGTCAGTAAAGCAAGTCGCTGGTGAACTGGGGTATGAAGATCCCTATTATTTTTCCCGTCTGTTTAAAAAGGTGATGGGCATATCACCGAAACAATATCGGCAGAGTAAGGTTTAGCCGTTGATTTTTAAAATCATTTGAGGGTATAAGTAGACAAGGTTGAATTCGCTTCGTCTGATATTTTTTGCAGACTTAAAGCCCGAGTTTTGTTTTGTGCAGCAATGTTATTTAACGAAGTGCCTGTTGTTGTTACTTCATCAAAGGATCTCATCATCTGCTTTAACTCGTTATTTTGTTGCTGTATGTGACGATTTATTTCTTCATTTAATTCTGAAACTTTACCAATGTGTTCTTGCAAAGACTTTACTTCCTCCCCTGTTTTCTGAACCTGCTTTATAGTTACATCACTTGCTTCAACACTTGCATTTATTGTAGCAACGGCTTGGTTAGAGGAGCTTTGCAAATTAATGACAATTTCTTCAATTTCCGATGTAGACTGCTGAGTTCGTGTTGCAAGCGTTCTAACCTCATCAGCAACAACCGCAAACCCTCTTCCTACCTCTCCTGCTCTCGCTGCTTCAATCGCAGCATTTAACGCCAACAAATTCGTTTGCTCTGCTATACCTTTGATGACATCAAGTACCCCTCCGATACTCGCACAATCTGAAGCTAAATTTTCTATGGCCGCCCGAGTGCCATCAATATTAGACACAAGTTCAGTGGTATTAGACATTGTTATATTAGTTTGGGTCAGTGTTGAAGTGACCAATGAATTTGAGTTGGTACTGATTGCACTCGCTTGCTCAGATTTATCATAGATTAGGTTAGATTCATTGTTTATTGAGTTTGCCGAAACATGAACAGAATCAATAACTTTTGCTTGCTTTTTACTGAGTTGACTTATCTCTTCAGCGTCGCTAGAAATACTGTGCGAATCTCTCGCCATGTCATTTGAAAACCGCGTTAACTCCGCAAAGGAAGTTGATAGAGACGTTGCCATCTTATTAAAACTATTCGAAATTTGCCCTAAAAAATCTTCACTTTCGAGTTCACATCGTTTAGTTAGATCCTTATTGCTAATGGCGGAAGCGTTCACTGACACTTGTTGTAATTTGTTTAACAACACGACCGACATTAGTTTGTAATTAGCCAGTCCAATTATGAAACCAGCGATGATACACGACAAATAAAATAAGCCGTACATTCCTTCTTTCCATTCAACAAAGAATTCAGCAAAAAGTGGAAAGACCGCCCCCATTAATACGCCGAGAGTTACAAATGCATAATTTAGTGTTTTTATAATGCTCTTTTTTAATATCACGGTTCGCAGCCTTTATTTTACTTATCCAATGTAAATGAACGAATAATTCGACCTAAGTTTAGATAACCATAGCGTAAGTCGAATAAATTATTGTTCAGGAAAAACATCATTCAAAAGTGCTCACATAAAAATGCAAAATCAATACAGCTAAAGTAATCAATAAACTTTGTATTCATGGTTATAAAGGCAACGATGTCTTAGCAAAGTTTTGTTTAAGCACCACGGTGGATTCGATGCCGGAAATTGCATCTATTTTACCCAGCGACTTTTTAACAAAAGCTTCGTAGTCTTCTAAATCCCTTGCTACGATTTTGAGTAAATAGTCGTGACCACCAGAAATGACTGAGCACTCCAGCACATTATCTAAGGCTTGAACTTGTTGCTCAAACTGCTCGGCATTTTTATCCGAGTTAGCTTGTAGTTTCACAAATGCGTAAATCAATACATTTAGACCAATACCTTTAGCGCTTACCACGGCGCTATAGCCAGATATAATGCCTTCTTGTTCCAGCTTTTTAACTCGGCGAATACATGGCGTATCGGACAAACTGACTTTTTCCGCCAACTCCGCTATCGACATGCGTCCATTTTTTTGTAACCAGTAGAGTATTTCTTTATCTTTTTCGTCCATACCAACATATAACTCAACAATAAAAGCTCAACTTTAGTGATATCCACTAAAAATTACAAACTTATTAGGTTTTATTAGTGAATTACTACAACAGATACCCGCTACAATACAACATACTAAACGCTGTAAAAGAGAAAACAAAATGACACAAAATGCCCGCGCATTTGATCATTGGATCCGCAATGAGTTTGTTGAAATAAATAACCAACTAGAAGATATATATTGGCAACAAGAAGACAAAGCCAATGTAGAAAATATTGGTGAAGACTTAAAACTCCAACTCACTAAGCAAGGTAACGAGTTAATCAAGCCACTGGTTAATGAGGGCAATACCGACGAAGGTTTTGACGCAGCATTTGATTTACTTGGCAATGTTGGCTTGTACATGGCAGCTTGCCGACGCCATGAAATTACAGAGCCCTCTCGTGAACAAACTTCACCGCTTGTAGACGCTTCAACATTGGCGATGCACATTGGCGCATCGATTGGCGTTGCGCCTCGATTTGCCACCGCACATCTCTGTACACACAACCAAGCGATTAACGGTAAATACAAACGTTTCACCGATTTAGACGCGGAAAAAACCTTTGTCGATTACAACAGCAAAGGCATTCTCGCCTATAAACGAGCCGCTGACGCCTTACTGAAAATTTTGCCGCTAGGCATTTCTCACCCGGTTACTTTCGACTTATTAAACGTCGCCAAACAAGCATTACAAGACGTTTTAAACTCCAATACCGCACTGTTTCAAAAATTAGATAAAGACGCGTTTTTTTATACCGTTAGACCTTATTACAAACCTTATCGAGTAGGAACACAGGTTTACCGTGGCGCGAATGCCGGTGACTTTGCTGGCATCAATGTCATCGATTTGCTGCTAGGTTTATGCATGGCAAATGAAACCAGCTATTCGCAAATGTTAGTGGATAAGTTCTTATTTATGATGCCGGAAGACCAAAAGATATTGCGTGACTGTATGCGCCGCACTAGCTTAATGGATGAGTTTTTAAACACTAAAGAGCAACACGCTAGCTCCTGGTATCAAGAAAATTTGGCCTTGTTTTTAGAAGTTTGTGAATTACACGGTGAAACGGCAAAACAACATCACAACCATTTAGTGAAAAAGTACATTGCTCAACCATCGACACAAATGATGCAACAACACTTAGATAAAGTCACCGCAAGCGGCCCGCCTTTGCACGTACTGCTAAAATCACTAGAGCAATTAAGAGACCGAAGAGCGGCTGCAAAACGTGACGACATAAATACCCGCTTTGAAGATATCAAAACCTTAAAGGCGTTGTTGAAATAGATAAAGAGCACATCATGAATAACAGTGACAACTTCAAACACAATTTCCACCTAACCGATGGTAGTTATTTATTAAATCATTCGGTGGGACGGCCGTTAAAGTCAACGCAACAAGTAATCAATGATGACTTTCTTGCGCCGTGGCAGCAGACAAACAAAGAGCCTTGGCAGCAATGGTTGCAAACGATTGATAAATTTACTCATGGCCTTGCAAACCTGTTTAATTCCAAAGCTGAGCTATTTTGCCCACAAAGCAACTTATCCAGCGCCCTAACCAAACTGTTAATGTCGTTACCACAACTGAACACTTCGAACAAAGGTATCAAAAAAGCAAAAATCCTTATGAGCGAAATCGATTTTCCAAGTATGGGTTTTGTTGCTCAAAATGCATTAAACAACCATGTGGAAATCGTCTATTTACCACAAGAGCTAAGCGTTACCGAGATAAACCACTGGCAAAAGTATTTAACTAAAGAGATTGACTTGGTATTCATTAGCCACGTCTATTCCAATACTGGTCAACAAGCTCCACTCAAACAACTGGTGGAATTAGCGAAACAAAACAGCACGTTGAGTGTTGTTGACGTTGCGCAATCGGCCGGAATATTGCCACTGGATTTAACGGATTTAGCACCAGACTTTATGATAGGCTCAAGTGTAAAATGGTTATGTGGAAGCTCAGGCGCGGCGTATTTATGGCTTAACGAACAACACATCGAAACATGTCAGCCTAAAGACGTCGGTTGGTTTTCGCATCAAAATCCATTTGAATTTAATATCCATCACTTTGACTATCATAAATCCGCACTTCGATTCTGGGGCGGCACACCAACGATTCTGCCTTATACAGTAGCGGCCAACAGCATTAAATATTTTGCTGATAAAGTAGAATTAGTTCGCAAACACAATGTGAAACTGCAAAATCACATTATCGAACAACTGCCAGAGTTTATTGCCTCACCATTTGACGTTCGACAACGCAGTGGCACAGTGATTTTGAACTTAGTCGATAATCAAAAGGCAATAGCAGCGCTGACAAAAAACAATATTGCGGTTGATTTAAGAGAATGTGGGATCAGAGTTTCCCCGCATATTTATAATGATGAAAATGATATTGAGCGATTAGCCGAAGTGGTGCGGAAGCATGTGAGTTAGGGGGGAGTTACTAACCATCGCTGGGGTTAATGCCAAGTTTAAATTGATCTTGTTCTAGAGAAATAAAAAAGCAATACCTGAATCCCGAATCAGTTCTTATTCAGAGCAAACATGAACTTATTTCTCTTGTTGACCGTAGGGGATAACAGGGAGAAATATGAATGAAACTCAACAAAACCGCGCTCTATGAACGATTATTAAACGAAGAAGATGCGAGGGCATGTACAGGTATATCCGACTCAGCATGCAGAGAAGTACCTGGCAACTTTTTTAAAATATTAACCGCTCAGTTCATGACCCAATTAGCGGACGCATTAACCAGCAGTAAAGCTGTATTACCTTGGCTACTGCATTCCGCTGGTACACCAACTTTTTTCTCAGCGCTACTGGTTCCAATTCGGGAGTCTGGTTCTCTGATCCCTCAATTACTGCTGGGCGGGCTAATTCGCCAATGCCAACAGCGTAAAAAATTTTACGTCATAGGTTCAATACTGCAAGGCGCTAGCGTGGTTTTAATGGCGATTGCCTCACTTCAACTCACGGGTGTTAGTTTAGGGT
Organism: Gammaproteobacteria bacterium; assembly: GCA_013373245.1. Lineage (GTDB taxonomy): Bacteria > Pseudomonadota > Gammaproteobacteria > Enterobacterales > Alteromonadaceae > Psychrosphaera. Next base: position 8,374 of record JABXID010000197.1, on the reverse strand, counting down.
GGACGATTGTTGTTCTTTTGATTATTTTTTCACTGAGCCGTGGCCTATGTTCAATCGCTAGTAAAGATGTAATAGGGAAAACCATTCCTAAAGCCAAGCGGGGCCGCTTAGGTGGGCTAAGCGCAAGTTTATCTGGCATCATTATTATTGTGCTCACCAGCGCCATGGTCGCTTTTCAAGACGCTTCACTCAATTTTATAGTCGCTATGCTGTTGATTGCCAGTATCTGCTGGCTATTGGCTGCCAATCGTTATAATGCAATCACTGAATATGGAGGCGCAACTGACGGCGCTGGCAATGGCTTCAAAATAGCCATAACGAACCTCAATCTTTTGCGCAAAGAGCCACAATTTCAGCGGTTTGTTACAGTTCGTGCACTTTTGATGAGTACTGGCTTAGCGGCACCATTTATTGTGTTGTTGGCCACTCCGCACACCGACCTCAAAGGAGTCTTCTTGTTTGTGCTCCTGACAGGATTAGCGAATTTAGTTAGTGGTTTTATATGGGGCAAATTAGCTGATATGAGCAGCCGCTATGTGATCCTGTTAACGTCCGCATTGTCGGTTAGTATTTTTATCTTTGCAGCATTATTCCAATTAACCATTGAATCAACTTTACCATCAGTGGCAATTTTAATCGTTTACCTGTTGATGTATTTTTTACTCGCAGTGACCCATCAAGGGGTTCGCTTGGGTCGAAAGACCTATCTCGTTGACATGGCCGACGGCAATAAGCGAACCGATTACGTATCAGTGAGTAATGCAGTGATCGGGGTTCTTCTGCTAGTTTACGGGGCCATTAGCGCGCTTGTTGCCGAGTGGAATATGATTTTAGTGATATTATTTTTTGCAATTAGCAGTGCCGCCGCATTCATTGCAACATTGAAACTCAAGGAGATTTAATTTATGTCCGAAGCTATCCATCAAGACGTTTATCAGTGGTTGGAGCAACGTAACCCAAATCAAAATGAGTTCAATCAAGCCGTTACTGCGCTGTTTGATGATTTGATTCCCCTGGTGGCTGAAAACAGAGAGTACCAAAGACAGCAAGTATTAAAACGACTTACCGAACCAGATCGCATCATTTCCTTTCGTGTGGTGTGGGAAGACGACAACGGTGAGCTGCATGTCAACCGCGGATACAGGGTTCAGCATTGTGGTTTGCTTGGCCCGTATAAAGGTGGCATTCGATTTCACCCTTTGGTGAATGAGTCTGTACTTAAGTTTCTTGCCTTTGAACAAACCTTTAAAAACGCCCTAACCAATCTCCCATTGGGCGGCGGCAAGGGCGGTGCTGATTTTGATCCCAAAGGCCGTTCTGACCGGGAAATAATGCGGTTTTGCCAAGCATATATGAATGAGTTATATCGGCATATTGGCGAAAACACAGATGTGCCGGCCGGTGATATAAACGTGGGCAGTCGTGAAATTGGTTTTTTATTTGGACAGTATAGACGCCTTGCTAATAAATTTAGTGGTACTTTTACTGGAAAAAATATTGAGTTTGGCGGTAGCCATGTTCGAATGGAAGCTACGGGTTTCGGCTTGATCTACTTTGTTGAAAACATGCTTAAGAAATCAGGTGAAAGCCTGGCTGACAAGGATGTAGCAATATCAGGTGCCGGCAACGTGGCTCTTCACGCCGCCTTAAAAGCAGCAGAAAAAAAAGCTCGTGTCATTACCCTGTCGAATAGTCACGGCAGCCTCTATTGCATTGGAGGTATAGAGCATTCTATTATCGAAAAGTTATTAGACTCATCTGCTCGTCCCGACCTTGAGCAATTAGCCCATGATATTGGAGGGCATTGGCGAGAGGGTGAGAAACCATGGAACGTTGCTTGTGACATTGCCCTTCCCTGCGGTACACAAAATGAACTGGATGAAGATGATGCAAAACAATTGGTAAATCAAGGCTGCCAAATTCTGGCAGAAGGTGCAAATATGCCATGTACAATCAAAGCTATCGACATTCTTAACAATGCAAAAATAGCCAACGCACCTGGTAAAGCATCGAATGCCGGAGGTGTTGCCCTATCAGGTCTGGAAATGTCACAAAATGCGTCATTTACCTCTTTGTCTTATGAAGAATTGGACGAAAAGCTAAACGGCATTATGCATAGTATCCATCAACAATGTGTTGACCACGGTAATACAATTGATGGTTGGGTGAACTATCGCAAAGGAGCTAATATTGCCGCTTTTAATCGTCTAGCCGCCAGCATGTTGTCTCAAGGTATCGCTTAAATGGCGGGAAGTATTGACTGCGCAAAGAAGAAAAACAGTGCGCCACACCGGCGCACCTGGCCAATTTAATTTAACCCCTTCTTATATCACCGACAATCCTATTAAATAGTTGAAGTAATGTATCGAATTAAAACACCTGCATAGTAACTGCGGGAGCTGAGCCTGAGAATGTTTCCTAATTTTGTATTTTATAAATGCTCCAACGCTTCTGCCAACCTGGAAATACCAATAACTTTCATACCTTCAATAGGCTCTTTTGGCATGTTGGCTTTTGGCACTATGGCTTTTTTAAAGCCATGTTTCGCTGCTTCACGCAGTCTTTCTTGTCCGCTTGGCACTGGGCGAATTTCGCCGGCTAATCCAACTTCACCAAAGACAACAAGTTCGCGTTCTAATGGTTGATCGCGGAAACTAGACACCATAGACAGTAACAAAGCCAAGTCTGCGCTGGTTTCTGAGACCTTTACGCCACCCACCACGTTAACAAATACATCTTGATCGCCGAGCATTAACCCACCGTGACGATGCAAAATTGCTAGCAACATAGCTAGTCGGTTTTGTTCTAACCCCACTGCAACTCGCCTTGGATGACCCAGTTGAGAATGATCGACCAGCGCTTGAATTTCTACCAATAACGGACGCGTTCCTTCCCACAACACCATAACGGAGCTGCCCGCGGAGTCACCTTCTGCGCGATTTAAAAATATCGCTGATGGATTACTGACTTCTTTTAGACCTTTGTCAGTCATGGCAAATACGCCAAGTTCGTTGACCGCGCCAAATCGGTTTTTATGTCCGCGCAAGGTTCGATATCGACCATCAGCATCGCCATCTAACATCACACTGGCGTCAATACAATGTTCTAACACTTTTGGTCCAGCTAAGGTGCCGTCTTTTGTCACGTGACCTACCATGATCACAGTGACGTTATTTTGCTTGGCAAACCGAGTTAAATACGCCGCACCTTCACGAACTTGCGAAACACTGCCAGGTGCTGATGTGACATCTAACACGTGCATAACTTGAATGGAATCGACAACTATTATTGACGGTTTTAGGTTTTGCGCATGAGTACAAATCGCTTCCACATTGGTTTCAGCCAAAACGTTTAGTTTATTAGTTGGCAAACCCAATCGATTTGCGCGCATTGCAACTTGCTGTAGGCTCTCTTCACCAGTGACATAAAGCGTGGTCATGTTTTCAGCAAGGCTGATCATGGTTTGCAACAACAAGGTACTTTTACCAGCCCCCGGACTACCGCCGATTAATATGGCCGAACCTGGCACGATACCGCCACCAAGTACGCGATCCAACTCTTTAAATCCACTGGAAAAACGTGGCAGCTCCTGCAAATCGATTTTATCTAGCGTTTGTACCTTGTTATCAACCTGCCCTGCGTACCCTTCTAATCGTGAAGCGGCTTTACTTGCCTTCGGTGCAACACGAAACTCAGAGATGGTATTCCACTCACCACACTCGGTGCATTGTCCCTGCCAACGAGGAAATTCCGCACCACAATCACTGCATACATAAGCGATTTTTGCTTTTGCCATTTTTTACCTTGTTATTGAAGTCTGTTCACATCGTTTATTTTTACCGCACCGCTTCAAATTACGGTTTATGTAAGCTCTTACTCTGTGGCATATTAGTTGCTTCTTAGTTCTCGTGATTAAGTAACAAACAAATATTGCAAACATAGAGCGTAACGACAAAAAATTACCGTCATCCTTGTCGGATAACTGGCTTAAAATTTCTCGTATGGTAATTGATTTGCCTTTAATATGCCTTATTTGTTTGCAATTGTTTTGCAATTTGCAATGAGCCACTGACAAGTTTAATTTGAGGTACCGCGCTTTTTATGTCGGCAGACTTACAGGAATTTAAAGGCATCATCGAGCAGCTTAAACCTGCTATCGACGAACCTGACTTTGACCAAGTGTTTAAGTCGGTCACTGCTGACGTGCCAAAATCCAAACAATTCCTAATAAAAATGGAATTGAAGCGCATTGCCAAACCTTGTAATCAACTGATTGATTTACGTGGTCATGTCGCCGGTAAACCCTTCCCTTACGAGCACAAGGGTAAAATTCATTACCTTGACGAAGTCGCCAAAGATATTTTTGAACAACAACTCGAAATGTTTGGTCGTTACACCATCGGCGTTAATGAAGCTGTGCTAGCGGCGGACAATAACCATCGTATTTTACACAAAAAAGAACAAACAGCTCGGTTAGAAGAAAAAAACAAACAACGTTTATCGTCTAATGACGTAACTGCAAAGCCCATTGCAGATGAAGAAAAAATTCGTTCTGATTTTGGCGGGCATGTTGTGAATTTCACTCGTTATGGTATCCGTCATGAAGAGCGAATGAACTTTAGTATTGCGGTTGAATTGCAATTTAGTATTGGCGACTCTATTGAAGCTAGCACCAGCGATTTATCAGTTAGTGGTGCAAAGGTAAAAATTCCAGCGGCAAAAGAAGTTGTTATTGGGCAAAAAGTTGCACTTTACCTAACAGGATTAGAAAAAGAATTTAAACTCGGCCTAAAAGATGGCATTCAATACGAAATTGTTGGTATCGACAGCGCCGATACAGACAGTAATTATATTAGGTTAAAACGCACTTTTACCGAAGATGTTACCTCATTTGATGAATTCCTCGGCAATTTCATTAATGGCAATAAACGCCGTTATAAAATCAATTTAGAAAACACGCTCGACGCCATTTTAATCAAAGGCTTCGAGCAATTTTATTTACCTAGGATCACCTCGTTACCGGTATTTATTCGACAAATACAAGGGCGGTTAGTGCCTACGCTCATTTTAGCAACCGAAAATAACCGAGAAACGCTAGGAAACTTTAGTGACGAAAACAAGAATTTGGTGTTTCAACAAATCCTTAACGAACCGCGTATCGAAAGAATTTTAAGCAGCGGTAAAAGCATTAAAGAAACGACACTGTATAGTTTTACTCATGCCAAAGCGGGCAAACTTTATTTTTACAGCGCCACTTCTGACGAATTGAATGAAGACGAAAACAAACGAAACTTATTCTTAGGCTTTGGCGCGCAAAAAGCCAGTTGGTGCGTGCATAAGTTACAGTTGATGGAAACAAGCGACAGCGAAGCCTATATACCACTGTCAATTCCAGACACCGCCGATCGTGAAATTAAAAAGCTTAATAAGCCGCCATCGCCGCGTGTGCAAGGCATTATCAAAGATTGTAAATATATCGCCATGTTTACCCCACTTCGAGGCGATGCGTTTAAAAAACAATATCAACACCATTTTAAATTCGATGCGTCGCAGTTAAAGTTACTAAAATCGTTTGGCCACCCGAAATTAAAACGGTATATCACTACAACGGTTGAAACCATCGAGTATGTAAATTTACGTTCCGAAGAGCGCTATTTGTACAAAACTCAGATTGAAATAGCGAACCCTATTGGTGATTTTATTCCATCGGTTAAAGGCTCAACGCGTGATTTATCGACTCAAGGGTTGCAGGTTATATTGGATGAACCTCACGACCATAAAAAAGGCGATGTGATTTTACTGTCTTTGCCAGAGCTACAAAAAATAACTAAGTCATTTAAATTAGAAAAGCTGCCCTACGAAGTGATGGCGATTTCTAAGAACAAAACCATAATGAACTTACGTACGTTTGAAGATGGCACGAAACACCATGCTCGCTATTTTTTCAAAAAATTAATTGAACAGAATATTGATAAACTCACGCCGGCTAAAATGGAAAGTCAGTTCCCAGGTTTGTCCACATGTTTGCGAAATTTAACCGCAAAAAGCATGAATAATTTGTCGATGTACTTCTCAAAAGAAAACAACAAAATTAAAGTTAATACTATCGGCACCAGCTTTGAGCCTAACCTATTGCACAATATGTTAGCGAGTCGCAAGCCAAGTGACTTTGACGTTACTTTATATCCACTGCTACAAAGAAACTCTTTGGGTAAGGTATTCACACCAATACTGAGCAAAATGAAACGCGCAGACCGCCCGGAGTTTGTCGATATCTTCATTCGCTATCGATTCAACCAAGAAGGTGAAGAGCAAACCTTTATCAGTCAAGTAGAATCCACTTTTTCGTCTGAAAAAATAAAGAAAACCTTTATTGATTCAAGTTTAGAAAAAGACATCTTCTGCGTATTCCGTATTTTCTTGTCGAGAACCGGCCGTCCAGATATGGACTATGTATCTAAAGAGCTCAGTTACGTTGGCAATTATGCAAACCACCGAGCTAAAGAATTAGAAGAGCGATTATGGAGCGTCGTAGGTGTTGGTGATATCGTTGATATCACCGAAGAGTTTTTGACACGCTCCGGTTACAGTGTTGAGCAAATCAATCAACAAAACCTACGAAAAAATCGTTTGATGGACTAAAACTCATAGGTGTCTTGTTTATTAAACAAGATACCTTGTTATATTTAATTTGTCCCGGTTCTATTCCTTAAAATTACAATCCATCTATTGTCACCCCAGACAAAGCACCAGAGCCACCGCTGTCGGAGCTTTCTAATTTAATCATTAAACGCAAATCATTAGGTGCATCCGCATGATGCAAAGCATTGTCATACGAAATTGTTCCTGCTTTGTACAACTCAAACAAGGCTTGATCAAACGTCTGCATGCCCATTTCCTTTGATTTTGCCATGACTTCTTTAATGCCCGATATTTCACCGTTCTTAATAAGCTCAGCCACCATAGGCGAGTTAAGTAAGATCTCTATAGCAGCGGCTCGCCCTCTACCATCTGAAGTTGGCACTAACTGCTGAGCAACAATAGCTTTTAAGTTCAGAGCTAAATCAAATTTCAGTTTTTCATGCAACTCCTTTGGCACTAAGTGCATAATGCGATCAATAGCTTGATTGGCATTATTGGCGTGTAAAGTCGCCACACATAAATGTCCGGTTTCGGCAAACGACAGTGCGTACTCCATTATTTCTTGAGAACGAATTTCACCAATTAAAATCACGTCTGGCGCTTGTCGTAATGAACTTTTAAGTGCCGACTCAAACGAAGGCGTATCAAGGCCAACTTCGCGTTGCGTCACAACACAGTTTTTGTGCTCATGCACAAACTCGATTGGATCTTCTATCGTTAGAATATGGCCTTTGGAATTCTCATTCCTATGACCTAACAATGCCGCTAAACTAGTGGATTTACCGGTTCCTGTACCGCCAACAAATAACACCAATCCGCGTTTGGCCATGATGACGTCTTTCAGTGTCGACGGTAAACCTAGCGATTCTACTTTGGGAATTTCCGTGACAATACGTCGCACAACCATGCCAACTTTTTCTCGTTGCCAAAACGCCGAAATACGAAAACGCCCTGCTTCATTGGCGAGGGCAAAGTTACATTCACGCTCTTGTTCAAATTGTTGTTTTTGTTTTTCGCTCATACAATTGCGGACAAGCTCCGCAGATTGTTGCTCAGTGAGCTGTTCACCTAACAAAGGCACCAGTTCGCCATTCAATTTCACTGAGACCGGTAAACCAGCGGTAACAAATAAATCCGACGCTTGTTTTGCTACCATTTGATTGAAAATATCTTGCATCATGATCTGTGCTCCAAGACGCTTAATTTAAAAACCATCACCAAAATCACTGGGTGGTGGTGCAGGACGACTCGTTGCTGTAGTTTTCGGGGCTGAGCTCGTTGGCGAAGAACCACCGCCAAACGCGTTTTTATCCACCGCTTTGTTAGCAGCCTCGTCAACGCTAATTTTTCCCGCAGCAACTAACTCTGACAAACATTGGTCTAACGTTTTCATACCATGCGCTGCGCCGGTTTGAATGGAAGAATACATTTGTGCCACTTTATCTTCGCGAATTAAATTACGAATCGCTGGAATGCCTATCATGATCTCATGTGCTGCCACTCGGCCGCCACCTTCCTTTTTACACAAGGTTTGTGAAATTACCGCTTGCAAACTTTCTGACAACATAGAACGCACCATAGCTTTTTCTTCGCCAGGGAATACGTCGATAATACGGTCAATGGTTTTAGGAGCCGACGTGGTATGCAAAGTACCAAACACCAAATGACCCGTTTCCGCGGCAGTCATAGCAAGGCGAATTGTTTCTAAATCTCGTAATTCACCCACTAGGAT
>JABXID010000130.1 GCA_013373245.1 Gammaproteobacteria bacterium | reverse complement strand
GCTTCGGTGCTTATGTATTTTGATGGACCAATACCCGGCGCACATGGATGTGCGAGGAGGGTGTCGGAACAGTATCAGTTGTGCGTCTGTTTTTAGTTGTGCAGAACACTAATTTAGTTTTGCGATAAAACTGGTTTACAGATAAACTCGCAACACTATGAAAGTATTACTGCTTTGTTTGATTATAATTTCCGTATTGTTACCTGAAACTGGTCAACTTATGTTGAGCGGGCAACATCAGCATACAAGTTCATCAATGATGACTGCGAATGATACATCAGACGACAGCGTAATGAATTGCCATAATGGCAAAAAACAAACTCAGCAAATGATGAACCACGACTGTTGTGATGACAATGCCGAAGAGTCCCTTCATCAATGTGGAAAAAATTGTGACGAATGTTCTGATTGTTTGAGCAGCGGTCTTGCAATTTTAGCGCATGATTTAGTGTTACAAAGTTTTCATCATATCGATATTGTGCGGACTAATCCGCAGCTGCCAACTTCACCAATTCAAAGCCAAGTGATCCCGCCCATAGGTTAAGTCTCTCTCTTTTCTTTTTGACTTAATTTTTGGAGGCGTTATGAAACCGCTTAATTTCATATTTATATTTTTTACACTGATGTACTCAGTTGGCGCGTATGCGCAAGAGCACAATGAAAAGCATGAAAACCACGAGGCTCACACAAACCACAAACAAACCGAACATAGGATAACGGACATAGTGCAGCAAACGAAATACGTTTGCCCGATGCACAGCCATATCATTCAAGATCACCCCGGCTCGTGCCCTATTTGTGGCATGGACTTAGTAGCACGTAATTCCAATAAAGGAACAAAGGTTGCGGTTGAAGTGTCGGGAGAAATGCAGCAAGCAATGGCTTTAACAACGGAAACAGTGACATCAAGTAAGTTGTGGCGCTTTATTAAAACTTACGGCGCGGTTGAATACGATGAAAAAACGTTGATGCACTTGCACCCAAGATCCACAGGCTGGGTAGAAAAACTTTACATTAACTCCGTTGGTCAGCACGTGGATAAAGGCGAGTTACTGTACGAAATTTATTCACCGGAGCTTTTAGTGGCGCAGGAGGAGTTTCTATCTTTGCTGGCAGATAACAACAAAGTCAGTAACAATTTAATTGAGCGCAGCATCAAGAGATTACGTTTATTAGGCTTTAACGACGCCTTAATAGAACAGTTAAAAGATACTCGCCAAGCCCTTTACCTTGTGCCGTATTACGCAAAACAAAATAGTGTCGTTTCTCATTTAGACGTTCGAGAAGGCATGTATGTTGAGCCGAAAGACGAGTTAATGACGCTAGCTGATATCTCTAATGTTTGGGTGGTAGCTAATGTATTTGAGAACCAAATGAACTGGGTCGAAAGTAGCCAAAGTTTGGAGTTAGATTTACCCGCCGTTGATATTTATGGCCTTGAAGGTCGTGTAGAGTTTATCTATCCGACACTTGATCCTGTCACAAGAACGCTGCAAGTAAGAATGTCTCTTTCCAATAAAAATAAGCTCATAAAGCCGGGCATGTTGGCGAATGTCAGGATTTACTCAGGCGCTGTCGAAGCGCTGAACATTCCGGTTAATGCGTTGATCCAAACTGAAAAAAGTAATGCGGTGTTTGTGCAAACCGAACAAGGTTTATTTGAACGACGCTCTATCGAAATTGGCTTGATCACTAACCAAAGAGTGGAAATTCAGCACGGTTTATCAGCAGGTGAACGCGTTGTTACTTCAGGGCAGTTTTTATTAGATGCCGAAGCGAGTTTATCTAACACAGCAACCTTGCCAGCAACAACTGCGCATCAGCATTAGGAACAGTTATGTTAGCGAGAATTATTGATGTATGCATTCGTAATGCAGCCATAGTTATGTTGTTGGCCGCACTTATTCTTTCTCTTGGATATAAAGCGCTGGTCACAACTCCCGTTGATGCCATTCCAGATCTAAGTGACGTACAAGTAATTGTTAAAGCAAGCTTTCCTGGGCAGTCTCCTGATTTAGTCGAGCAACAAGTTACCTACCCTCTGTCGACGCAACTTATGTCGGTGCCGGGCAGTGAAATCGTGCGAGGTTTTTCATTTTTTGGTGATGCTTATATTTACGTTATTTTTGCCGAAGGTACTGACCTTTATTGGGCGCGTGCTCGCGTGCAAGAGTATCTCAATCAGTTACAGGGGGAATTACCGCAAGACGTTACGGTAGAGATGGGACCTGACGCATCCGGTGTTGGTTGGGTATTTCAATATATCTTACGAGATACAAGTGGTGAACATCACTTGGGCGAGTTAACTCGCTTACAAGATTGGTTTATCAGCAAAGAGTTGCAATCAGTGTCGGGGGTTAGCGAAGTTGCCAAAGTGGGCGGCATGGTGCAAACCTATCAAGTTGTGTTGGACCCGCTAAAACTTCTGCATTATCAATTGACACTTAAGGACATAAAAAGCGCAATTGTTGATGCTAACGGAGAAGTTGGTGGTTCGGTCGTGGAGCTTGCAGAGGCTGAATATATGGTGCGCAGTCGCGGCAATTTAATTGAGCTTGCAGAGTTTGAACAAATACCGCTTGGCGCAATAAATCGTCAAGGTACACCACTGTTACTAAAAGACGTGGCAACCATTCGAATGGGGCCAGAAACTCGCCGAGGTGTTGCAGAGTGGAATGGAGAGGGCGAAGTTGTTGGCGGCATTGTGGTGATGCGCGACGGTGAAAATGCGCTAGAAGTGATTAATAAGGTGAAGGCAAAAATCGCACAAATACAATCTTCGTTGCCTGAAGGTGTGAAAATAGAAACGGCTTACGATCGCTCGTCTTTAGTCAGTCGTTCAATAGACTATTTAAAAGATAAATTGCTGGTCGAGATGTTGGTGGTGACATTAGTTTGTGGTGCATTTTTATTGCACGTGTGTGCGACGCTAATCATTGCGATATGTCTGCCAAGCGCTTTATTAATCGGCTTTTTATTGATGAAGTCGTTTGGTATTACGGCCAATTTAATGTCGCTTGGTGGTATAGCTATCGCAATAGGCGCATTGGTGGATGCCGCTATTGTTATGGTGGAGAACGTCCAGAAAAAACAAGAAAATTATGCCAATCAACAGCAAGCTCCTAACCATATAAAATTAGTTCGCGAAGCCTGTACTGAAGTTGGTCCTGCGTTATTCTTTTCTCTTTTGATATTAACCTTAAGCTTTTTACCCATTTTTGTTTTAGAGGGACAGGAAGGTCGTTTATTTACGCCTCTAGCCTATACTAAGACGTTTGTTATGGCAGGAGCGGCTTTGTTGTCTATCACTTTGGTGCCGGTGCTGATTGTTTATTTGTTGAAAGGACGGGTGATAATTGAGGATAAAAACCCACTTAACCGTGCCTTAAAGGCGATTTACCGCCCTGTGTTAAAAGCCAGTTTAACCAAGCCTTGGTTAGTTATTAGCATTGCGGTTGGCATTGGTTTATCGGGAATTTATCCATGGTCAAAAATCGGTAGTGAGTTTATGCCGACGTTTGAAGAGGGCGACTTGTTGTATATGCCGACCACCTTGCCGGGTGTTTCGATTCAAGAGGCTGGACAAATTTTGCAGCAAACGGACCGCATTATAAAAACCGTACCTGAAGTTCATACGGTTTTTGGTAAAGTCGGAAGAGCTGACACGGCTACCGATCCCGCACCTTTGACCATGATTGAAAGTACTATTCAACTAAAGCCTAAAAGTCAGTGGCGAGCAGGTTTGACATTAGACGATATCATTGCAGAACTGGACGCTAAGGTTGACTTTCCGGGCTTAACAAATGCTTGGGTGCAACCCATTAAAACCCGAATAGACATGTTAAGCACTGGGGTCAAAACACCGATAGGGGTGAAAATATTGGCTGAAGATTTAGACAGCATTGAACAAGCATCGCAAGTAATAGAACAAGCGGTGGCTGATATGCCACAAACTCGTTCGGTCATTGGCGACAGGCCCTTGTCCGGGCGTTATCTAGATATCACTCCGAATCGTTTCGTTGCTGCCAAATACGGTATTTCCGTTGCTGATATTCAAACAGTTGTGCGTAACGCCATTGGCGGGCAGGTCGTTGCACAATCAGTGCAAGGTAAAGAGCGTTTCCCAATCAATATGCGTTTTCCGCGGGAGTATCGTAGTGATCTACAAGCGTTAAAAACATTGCCAATCGTCAGTCCTGCTGGTGTTTGGCTGACCTTAGGTCAAGTTGCAGATATCAGTATTAGCGATGGTCCATCGGTAATTAAATCTGAAAATGCTAGAACCATTGGCTGGATTTTTATCGATAAAGAACCGTCGTTAGCGCTGACAGATTATGCGAGTGAACTGAATGACGTTTTGTCACAACTTACATTGCCTGAAAAAGTCACATGGCAGGTATCTGGTCAATATGAATATGTTGAGCGAATGCAGACGTCGATGAACTTTGTCGTGCCTGTTACTTTATTGATTATATTCATTCTATTACAACTAGCATTCCGCTCTATCTGGCAAGCGTTATTGGTGATGGCCACGTTACCAATCGCTTTGGCGGGCTCACTCTGGTTTGTCTATTGGATGGACTTTCAGTTATCGGTAGCAATGTCGGTCGGCATGATCGCACTCGCTGGTGTCGTTGCCGAGTTTGGGGTTGTTATGCTGATTTATTTAAACAGCAGTTGGCAAACTCATTTGGGCACACCGGTAGAAAAAATCATGCACGGTGCGATTCAGCGAGTTCGCCCCAAGGCCATGGCAGTATTAACCATAGTTATCGGCTTACTGCCTTTGCTCTATGGTGATGGGGCTGGCAGTGAAGTGATGCAGAGGATTGCAGCACCTATGATAGGTGGCATGATAGTCAGTCCACTGATCTCAATGTTGCTCATTCCCACCATATACAAATTGTGTAAAAGGTAATTTTGTCGGCAAAGCGTTATTAAATTAGCGCTTTGCCTTTAAATGGTGAATTTATAAACATCTTGCTAGACAAAATCTGATAATTTGTAGTAGCTTAGTTGATGCAGGGAGCAACATTGTAATACAGGAAGTTAAACGCCTATCCCTGTGTGTTATTCAACATCAACAGGAATCTCAATCATGAAAAAAATATCCGCACTTTTTAGCAGAGCCATTGCCGTATTGTCTGTCATTGCCATAACAATAACTACAAACGCCAATGCTGCCACAGCAAGCGACGCCGAAATTTATGACTTACTCGATAAATCTGGTGCGACTCGTACGCTAGAAACCTTACCTATGCAGATGCAAATGATGGGTCAACAAATGGCGTTAACCGCTAAAGATCCACAAGCTCATCAAGATTATATGAGTATTTTGTTATCATCAATGGATACTGATGTAATGCAACAACGTATGTTGCAAAGTGTGCGTAAAAACGCAACGTCAGAAGAAATTCAAGCCATGTTAGTTTGGTTGAACAGCGATTTGGGTCAGCGTATCGTTGCTGCCGAAACGGAAGCGACCAATCCTGATTTTCAGCAAAATATGATGCAGTTTATGGCTGGCTTGCAATCTAACCCTCCAGCACCAGAAAGAACGCAAGCGATCATTGGTTATATTGAAGCTTCAAAAATAACCGACCAGACCATGAAACTCATCGAAAGTTTAGTGGCTACAATGTTTGATGCGGCAAAAGCGCTGAAGCCTGAAGATACTCAACTGGCTGAAACACTTGATATTCAGCTCCCACAAATGATGGACATGATGAAACCTGCATTGGAACAACAAATGATTCTGGCGTCATATTATGTTTATCGTGATATGAGCAACGAAGAGTTGGCGCAATATGGCGGTTTTTATCAAAAAGAGATTGGTAAAAAGCACATGTCTTTAATTGTTGAGTCGGTTAGTTATGCGATGAACGACTGGGGTGAAAGCATGATGAAACAGATCATCGCAGAAGAAGACAAAAGTTAGTTGGAAACTTAAAGGTTTTAAAAGCGCTCTGTTTTTATAACAGAGTGTTTTTTATGAACGAGAAGAGTTTTTCCGATACTTGTTATTTTTAATAAAATGAAATGTTTATTGTTAATAAATTAGAAATGGATTAATTGTGCTTAGTATTAATCGATTCAAAATGTACCTAGTGATGCTGGTCGTTTTGTCCTTATATTTGTGTCGAGACAGCCGACCGTCATTTGATGCAATGATCAATAACTACCAGGAAAACACTGAAGTTTTTATGAAGTTGGCTAAGTTGTCTTGTCAACTGGGAGAAAAAGGTGAGTTGAAATTTTACGAACCACGTTCTTTTGAGTATGTAACAAATCCAGTTTTGGATGCGTATTTAGGTGCAATTGACGGCAAGTCAGTTGTGTATACAAAAAATAGTGACGGCTCATGTGGCTTGTCAGTTTATATTTGGGGCATGGGTTTTGCTGGTTCAGGTAATTCATATCGCTATAAATACCAGCCAGAAGCGCCAAAACCTTATGACCCGGCTGTACATATCCACAATAAGATTATCAACAACCAAAAGGACGTAGAGTTTGATATGCCGCTAACGCATGAAGCGCAATTCGATAACTGGTATTTTAATTATAAAAACACATAGTTGCTCTTGGGTTTAAAACATTTGATTCTAGAGCGGACTAGGTTTACTGATTTTGTTCCAAAGTGATTAAGAGCCATATCTCTACTCCAACCTTAAATTGATATTTGCTCTATGGACAATTCATATTTGCCACGGCTAAAATAAAAATTCGCGGCTGCACATGAATTTCAGTCAACTTTAGAGAATATACAATGATTGCAGAAAATGTGCTTCCCGAAGATTACGCAGAAATGTTAAATGTTTGGGAAAATTCAGTCCGAGCAACTCATGACTTCATAACAGAATAAGATATCAAGTATTTTAAACCGATTATCATTGAGCAGGCTTTTCCAGCTGTGTCCTTAAAATGTGTGAAAAATGAAAGTGGTTCGATTCTAGGGTTTGTGGGCACCCATGACTCAAAAATTAAAATGCTTTTCATCTTAAACGAAACAAGAGGGCAAGGGATTGGTAAGCTTTTATTGCAATACGCAATAAAAGAGTTAGGCGTCACAAAAGTCGATGTAAACGAACAAAACCCACAAGCTGTAGGTTTTTACGAGCATATGGGGTTCAAAGTCGAATCGCGTTCGCCATTTGATGATATGGGAAAACCTTTTCCGATTCTGCATATGACACTTTAAAGCTCGGTTTTTAGTAACCAGTTTGTCAGAAGAAACGCCCAAAGCTAATAACTTTGGTCGTTTCCGTATGCAGAGAAAACCACGAAAAAGTCATTTAAGTCTGTCCTCGGCTACTTATTGGCTTCATTTTAGACCTATGCACCAGTTGTTTTGCCGAATTACCTTTTTACAGGTCGCAAACTAGCCAATTTAAATTATTACAGCCACATAATTTTAATGGAAAAATGCCGTATTTAATTGGTATTAAATCAAACGTTAACTATGGTTATAACGTCAGGTTTACGTTTTTATATTTTGACTTAAACCAAGTTAAATTAATTACCCCATGAATTAGGGTTGCCCAATGAAAATAAAAAACAAACTCATACTCATATCAGTCATGCTTGTGAGTGTAACCAGTTTTGTGCTGGCACTTGTTTCTATCAATCAAGTGAAAAACCAAACGTTATCAAGTTTCAAAGAACAAAGTGAGGACCGCTCGAAATTAATTGATGCGTATGTTGTTAGCTTATTCAGTTCCATTAAAGAACAAACAGAAGCGTTAGCGAAATCACCATTAACCGCCAAAGCGATTGAACAAGGGCTATCTAAATACCTTGACGCAAATCCTAAATTACCCTCAGAGACCGCGCTGACCAGAGGAGGTGCGGAGGCGGAACTGTTCAAGCACATTAAATCGATTGGGGAAAGCAGTTCGTTACTGCAATACGTTTATCTTGGCGATAGTGACGGCGGTTATGCCGAGTGGCCTGGGACCAATGAATACAGTAATTGGGACATGAGGACAGGTGGTGACTGGTTTCCTTCAGCTAGAACCTCTGGTGATGGCAAAGGCTCCAAAATCATGGGAAGTTATTATTGGGAGCCGGATAATACCGTTTACGTGCCGACTGTTCATAAAATCACAAACGCTTCTGGTGATTTTGTAGGGGTTGCGGCTATGGATATATCTTTACAAAACCTCACTGAGCAAGTTAAGAATTTAGATAATAGTGATACTGGTGGGATCATCATCTTTGAAGATAATGGCAATTTGCTGGTTGATTCATTTAACACCAAAAATAGTTTTATTGAAGCTTCTAAAGTGCCAGAAGCCTATAAACAACTCCTAAATGCCAACGATACTATTTTACCATTTACCTTAGATGGCATTGATTATATTGCCAGTCTTGCTAAGTCAAATGAAATGGGCTGGACTTACGTTAGTGTTATTTTAAGCTCCGATATAACTGCTGGCGTCACGTCGGTGACATCAAAAATCAGTATAGGTGTGGTGATCCTTATTATCATCGCGACCTTCTTATCCATCTTCATCGCCAATAAAATTGTACAGCCCATTAATCAAGTTTTAGAAAGTTTAAAATCCCTCGCCCAAGGTGATGCTGACCTTAGTGTGAGACTTAATGACAGTGCCAGTGACGAAACTGGTGAACTGGCAAAATGGTTTAATCAATTCTTGGGTTCTATTGCAGAGATGGTTTCACAGATAAAAGCTAACGCAATCGAGGTAGCCCAAACGTCAGAGCAAACGACAGATGAAGCAACCAAAATGCGTGATGAATCTGTAGGTCAGTTGGAACTGTTAGAGCAGGTAGTAACGGCGACTACAGAAATGTCAGCCTCAGCTAAAGAAATAGCTGAGACCAGCGCTCGTTCAGCGGATGCTGCACAGGAAAGTGGTAAAGCTACTCAAGCGGGAGCCAAGTTAATTGAGCAAAGTACAAAAAGCGTTCATTTGTTAGCTGAGTCGATACAAGCTGCCAGAGATGTGATCATCGAGTTGCAAAACGAAACCAGTAACATAGACCAAATACTCGTCACCATTAGAGGCATTGCGGAACAAACGAACTTGCTTGCACTTAACGCAGCGATTGAAGCGGCGCGGGCCGGAGAGCAAGGTAGAGGTTTTGCTGTTGTTGCAGATGAGGTTAGAGAGTTAGCGAAACGAGCACAAAATTCGACAGATGAAATTTCGACAATATTAAATACGTTAGTAGAAAAATCCAAAGTCGGTGTCGATACAATCAATGTCGCCGGGGACGAATCGCAAAAAACGCTGTCGTACGCTGAAGAAGTAATGCAATCATTTTCGGATATTGATCATAGCATTCATGATATTGGTGATCACAGTATTCAAACCGCAAGCGCGACTGAAGAGCAAAGCTTAGTCTCAAACGACATAACTAAAAATATAACCGGTGTGAGCGATGCATCTAAAGGTGTCTCCATGATGTCTACGCAGGTTCAAGAATTATGTCGACAACAAAAAGAGGTTAGCGACCGACTTAATGAACTGGTCTCTAGATTTAAATTGTAATTTAAAAGTAGTTATATCAAGCAACCAATGTTTTTAACTCATAGGTTGAAATGAACATTCGACAGGAATCACCATGAAAAAACTGAACAAAACTTTAAGTGTTATTTTACTTGCTTCAGGGACATCTTTGGCTTATGCCGAGGTCAGTGTTAATGCCACGTTAACCAGTGATTATGTCTTTAGAGGGATCTCACAGTCAGACAGTGGTTTTGCTGTTCAAGGAGGCGCGGATTACGCACATGAAAGTGGTGTGTTTGTAGGCACTTGGGCTTCAACGGTGGATTACTCTCAATACGGCGATGATACCAATATGGAATTAGATTTTTACTTTGGTTATAACGGCGAAACTGAGAACTTTTCATTTGATGTCATGTATAACATGTACAATTATCTCGGTGAAGATTACAGCGAAGACGGAAACTATAGTGAACTAATGGCTAATGCCTACCTAGGAGCTATGACTGCTTCATTTGGTTATGCCAATGATTATTTTGGAACCGGCGAGTCAGTCACATTCATAGGTGGTGCGTACGATATAGACTTGCCTGATGAATTTAAGTTAACACTTAACCTAGGATATTCTATGGGGGAAGATGCACTCGGTGACAATATACTAGATTATGGGGCTACAGTAGCTAAATCCTTTAATGGCTTTGATGTATCAGCTGCTTTCGTAGGTACCGATTTAGACGGTAGTGACAGCGACCCTAGGTTCTTTGTCAGCGTGAGTCGTACTTTTTAAATTGACAGTAAGTGTAATTTAAAACCATAGTAGGTGCTAGATAAGGCTATATTAACGAACCATTAGCTATGACCATGTTTGCTTAATGATAGAATTAAAGGCTTCGTAGCGAGCAGGGAGTGCTCGGTTTTTCCTACGGACCAAATATAAGTTTTCCATTACTGGCTGTTTTGGCGTTGCAATCATTAAACGTTCAGGGTTATGAAAGCTGTCAAACGCACTTTTGGGGAGTACGGTAAAACCTATGCCTTGAGCTATAGGCTCTAAGATTTGACTAATTTGGTTAATTGAACCTACCACAGGAATTTTACTCAGGTCTATTCGCGTTAACTCCTGTTCTTTTGATTGCTTAAAATACAAGGATAAATAATGCTCTGCGTCAGGATGATTTATTAACCCAAAGTCTAAAAGTAATTGCTCGCAGATATAATTAACATCTGTCTTATAAGGGAAAATCAAGCAGAGCTCTTCTTTGCCAAGCTTTTCAAAATCAAAGAAATTTTCATTCGGTATATCGGTCACAATCCCTTGATCAATTTGTCCATTTTTAATGTCAGTCAAAATTTGATGATTTGGCGCTGCTTTAATATTAATGCGTACGTTGGGGTGTTTTTTTTGAAGTTGTAACAACTTTGGGTAGAGCAATAAGGCCACTGAGCCTGAGCATGCTAAGGTGCATTCTCCTGATAAAGGGTCGTCAAAGTTTAATTGCTCAAAGAGAAACTTTTCATCCCTGAACAGCGCTTTTGCATGGTTGTACACTAATCGACCTTGCTCCGTGACAGTAAAAGACTTCTTCTCCCTTTTAATTAAATGATGTCCGCATGCTTCTTCCAGCTTGTTGATGTGCTGACTCACTCCTGGTTGAGTCATGTGTAGCTTTTCGGCTGTTTGTGTAAAGTGCCCAGTAGCAACAAGGGTAATAAAAGTTTCCAACCAAACCGGGTTTAACATAAATAAAATCATAATTAAGAGTTATTAAAGTAATAATAATTAATAATTTTAAGTAATCAACTGGCCGCTTTAGAATTTACTCATTAAAAAAGAGTCGTTATTAAAAAACTTTGGAGAAAACTATGAAAATGAATCATGTTGGTATTATGGTTGGCGATATGGACGAAGCGGTTAAGTTCTACACAAAAGCACTTGGTCTTCGAGTTGTAATGAATAACACTAAAGTGATTGAAGAGCGAGAATCAGCAATAGGTCGCATGTGTATTGCCGTATTCGGTGAAGGCTTTAAAGGTTTTAATATTGCTCACTTAGTTACTACTGATGGCATCGGCGTTGAGCTCTTTGAGATGGTTGATCGCGAAGAACGCCACAACGTCGATTTCTCGCGTCTAGGTATTTTTCATTTCTGTTTACAGTTGCCAAAGGAGCAGTTTGACACAGCAATTAAACGTGTTGAAGAATATGGTGGCAGAGTTCGCATGGATATCCATCGTTATCATCCTGAAGATGAACTAAAACAGGCACAAATGGTTTATCTCGAAGACCCATTTGGCAACCTATTTGAGTTTTACTCTCATTCTTATGAAGATACTTATGCTTCGGATTATGAATAGGCTAAAGGGAAGAAAACTTCCCTTTCAATTTTTATTCGAACGTTACCGTAACCGTGCAGAAAGATTTATGAAAGTCGGCCTTTCGGGCGTTGTGTTTGACGTCGTTTGTTTTTTGACTGCTCAGGGCGGTTATCTTTATAAGGTCGCTTTTTGCCGCCGTTTTCGTTCGAAGTACCGCTTACCTTGTAATTTTTCTTTGGCTTGTTATTGCCCGAGTTTTTGTTACCTACGTTTTTGTTATTTCCAGAGCTTTGCGACTTGCCTTCCAGTTGGCCGTTAGTATCGGAGCTGGGCTTATTTTTGTTCTTTTTCGGTTTTTTAGCTTTTACTGGCTTTAAAGGTTTTGAGTTAGGAAGGGCAGGATCTGCGCTAAACTCATTGTCT
>JABXID010000175.1 GCA_013373245.1 Gammaproteobacteria bacterium | reverse complement strand
GGGCCTTAACTTGTCAACATTATAATTCTCATAACGTTTTTGACTGTCCGTTAAAAACTGTTCAGCGTGCTGTTGAATTTCACCGGCTAACATTAATTGACTGTTGTCTGGCAAGTAATCAAACAGAGACGACACTTTTTCAAAAAACAGAGGCAAATAATATTCTATGCCCGCAGGAAAGCTTCCTTCGGTGACTTGTCGATATAAGCTGTCTTTTTCGTTGTTGATATCGAGTTTTTCGCGATAGTTTTGGCGAAACGTTTCAATACCAGATTTATCTAACGGAAATTCATGTGCCGGCAAAATATTTATAGAATCTACCGTATCTTTGCTTCGTTGAGATTCTGGATCGAAATAACGAATAGTATCGATTTCGTCGTCAAAAAAGTCTAATCGAAACGGCTGCACGCTGCCCATAGGAAACAAATCTAAAATGCTACCACGTACTGAAAACTCGCCGTGTTCAATTACTTGTTCAACATTGCGATAACCACTGGTAGAGAGTTGTTCTGCCAATTGATTGATGTTTAGCGTATCACCTGCTTTAAAAACAAAGCTATTGCCTTGGATATATTCTTTAGGTGATAAGTAATGCATCAGTGTTGCGATAGGTACTATCACAACCCCTTGTTGCATTTTTGGCAATTGATAAAGGGTTAATAGTCTCTGGGAAATAATATCTTGGTGTGGCGAGAATGTATCGTAAGGCAGTATCTCCCAATCTGGAAAGGTAAATACGTCGATACCTTTTGTTAAAATCGAAGCAATTTCAGACTCTAGGCGATGTGCCACGGGCGTTGATTCAGTAATGACAATATTGACGCGATTCGACAAAGCTGCAGCTTCAGCAATCGCCAGAGACAAACTACTGCCCGCCAATCGTCCCCATGAAATTTTGTCAACAAGACCGTTTTTGATGGCTTTAGGAAATGGCAGATTTAACAAGCTTTGAATTTTTGCAGGCATAGGTTCTTAATTACTGAAGTTAACTTAGTTTGGTATCACGAACAAAAAAGCCTGAAATTCAGGCTTATTAAAAATCGGTTAGATTGTAACGTAAATACAGAGATAAGAGCCAGTTTCTAATGACTTTTATTGGACTGAAAGTTAGTCGCGGTATATTTTCGTTAAATCTTGATAATGGTCTATTCTACGGTCACGAAGGTACGGCCAAATTCTTCGCACACTCTCGCTACGACGTAAATCTATGTCTGCGAGTAACACATCATTTGTCGATTCAGATGCGTGTGCTAAAAATTCACCTTGTGGTCCAGCTATAAATGAATTCCCCCAAAACTGAATACCTTTTGATTGACCGCTCGGATCAACTTCGTGACCGACGCGGTTGCATGATATGACAGGTACACCATTAGCTACTGCATGGGCGCGTTGTGAGATTATCCATGCGTCCCGCTGCCGAGTTTGCTCATCAAGGTCGTCATCTAAGTCCCACCCTATAGCTGTTGGATAAATTAATATTTCTGCACCCGCCATAGCCATTAATCGAGCGGCTTCAGGAAACCACTGATCCCAACAAATTAAAACACCGAGTTTACCCACTGAGGTTTGAATAGGTTCAAACCCTAAGTCTCCCGGGGTGAAGTAAAACTTTTCATAAAACCCCGGATCGTCTGGAATGTGCATTTTTCGGTATTTGCCCGCAATGGAGCCGTCTTGTTCAAATACTACAGCGGTATTGTGATAAACACCGGCTGCACGTTTTTCGAAAAGTGAGCTTACAATGACAACGTTTAGTTCTTTAGCCAATTGGGAGTAGATATCGGTAGATGGTCCGGGAATGTTTTCTGCTAAATCGAAGTTATTGGTATCTTCTACTTGGCAAAAATATAAACTACGGTGTAATTCTTGTAACACGATAAGTTGCGCACCGCTTTCTGCGGCCGCTCTAATGCCATCAACGGTTTTTTTTGTATTTTGTGCAATATCAGCACTATTGTCGTGTTGAACTGCAGCAACTTTAATTTGGTTTGCTTGATGCATAGTTAGATCTCAAATGTTCTAAAAAATGTTATAAAATTAAACCTTCTGGTATTTGCATAGTTAAACAATGCAAACTACCAAATTGCTGAATGACAGTGCAGCAATCAATGCCAATCACTTCGTATCCTGTAAAAGCATCGCTGATTATTTCTAGCGCTCTTTCATCATTATCGTCATTATAAGTAGGGACTAGTACTGCATTGTTAATCACTAAAAAATTAGCGTAGGTCGCTGGCAGTTGCTCACCTTCGTCATTATATTTAGCTTTAGGAGAGGGCAAACCGAATAACTTGTATTTTTCCCCTTTAGTATTTTTTAGTAAACCAAGCTCTTGTTCCATAAGCTGTAATTCGTGATAGTTAACGCTGTTTTCATCGTCACAGGTTACATAAACTATTCCGTTTGGTGCAAAACGCGCTAATGTATCAACATGAGCATCTGTATCGTCGCCAGCTAAGCTTCCATGTTGCAACCAATGAATTTGATCAACACCTAGTAGGTCTATCAAGCCTTGTTCGATTTCCTGCTTCGAATATTTATTATTTCTATTGGGGTTGAGTAAACATTTTTCTGTCGTTAGTAACGAACCGTTTCCGTCACTTTCTATGCTACCGCCTTCCAAAACAAAGTCGTAATTTTGGTAGTGCTGTAAATTACAAAAAGGCTGCATTATCAAACTTTGATTAATTTTGTCATCGAGACTTGCTTGATATTTGTCTCCCCAAGCATTAAATGTGAAGTCACAAATTTGAGTCTCATATTCTAGCTCTAAATCATTATTTAATTCATTAGGTCGAATAAGTGTAATCGGGCCATGATCTCTCGCCCAAGTATCATTGCATGGAGCGATAAAGGTTCTAACGGCACTTGGGTTTACATTGTTTTCGCTAAGTAACTTTAAAACATGAATTTCTAGTGATTGGTCATGACAAGCAACTACAACTTTTTGAAAACGAGTAATTTGCTGACAAAGTTCTATGTATACCGCTTCGATATCATCTAACCAATTTAACCAGTCGGTGTCTTTATGAGGCCAAGTGAGCATAACTGCTGATTGTTTATGCCATTCGCAGGGAAGAGTAAATTTAGTCATGTGTAAACCATGCGGGATAGTCTTATTGTGCAAGGTGGCGATTGTATTCGATTTTTATCAATGCGTCTCTTAATTAACGTGCCGTTTACAAAAAATTACAACTTAATTATACGGTTTAACGTTAGTTGTTATGTGGGTTGAAAAAATTTTGTTGAATGATCATTGAATTAAAAGCAAATACTGATTAAAGTCAGAGTATTATATTTTGTCATCAACAGAGACGTACAATGAAAAAAATAGTTTCTTTAGCATTAGCTTCAGCATTGGCATTTGGTGCAAACGCAAGTGAAAATCAAAGTTATAAGCTGATCACAGTATCAACGTATTTAAACTTTTACTTATTAAATTTAAATGCGTGTGAAGATTACCATCCATCGACACGTTCAGCTGCTTACGCCGCAGAAGCTACTTTGTACCCTTATTTCGAAAAATTAGAGAAAAAATTATCGAAAATGGATATTAATCCAAAAGACAAAGAAGCGATTGCTAATACAGTGTCTTCTCGTCGTGAGAAATTAAATATGCAAATTGCAGATGATGAGTTTACCGTTGAGCACTGTAACGCTGTTATCGGTATTGTAAATGACGGATTAGATAGTAAAATTTTAGAAGCTGTAAACTAATTAAAAACATAGAGAAAAAACCGACTAAGCGTCGGTTTTTTTATGCTTGGTTAATAAATATAGATTAATTAAGGTTAAATTTTTCTAGTCGATACAAAAACTGCTTGTAGCTAATGCCAAGTAATTTAGCAGCTTTAGAGCGGTTTCCAGATGATTTATCCAGCGCTTGTTTTAAACATTGGCTTTCAAATTCATCCCAAATTAAACCTTGATCTGGAATGGTAAATAGGGGAGATGTGGTGTCTGGCGAACTAGTGCTTGATGTATTAGGTTGAATGTCGGCCAGCAGCTCTTGTTCATCTCCCAACAACACATACCGTTCAAGTTTGTTGCTTAACTCTCGCACATTCCCGGGCCAGTCATAGGCGAGTAATGCTTTTTTGCTGGTGGTTGATAACTCTACTGGTTGCGCGCCGTATTGCTTTTGAAATTTCTTCATAAAATGATTTAACAAACTTGGAATGTCTTCCTTACGTTCTTTTAGAGAAGGCATTTTAAGTGGAACTACGTTTAGTCTGTAGTACAAATCTTCGCGAAACTCCTTTTGCTTTATGCGCTCAGGTAAGTCTCTATGGGTGGCTGCAATGATCCGAACATCCAATTGTATTTCATTGTTGCTACCTAAGCGTGTTATTACGCCTTCTTGCAGGAATCTTAGTAACTTAGCTTGCAACAATAAAGGTAGTTCGCCAATTTCATCTAAGAATAGAGTGCCGTTATTTGCAGCTTCGATTTTCCCTATTTTTTGTTGAACAGCACCGGTAAACGCGCCTTTTTCTGCACCAAATAGTTCTGCTTCCGCTAGAGATTCTGGGATCGCACCGCAGTTAATAGCAATAAACGGCTGATTATTCCGATCGGATAACTGATATAAAGCTCGTGCTGCAAGCTCCTTTCCTGTGCCGCTTTCCCCCGTTATAAGAACGGTTGCGTTGGTATTTGAAACACGTTTAATACGCTCATATACTTGTTGCATACATGGCGCATTGCCAACTAATTCCAACAGCGATTGTTGCTCTGATAATTGATTGGAGAGATCAATATTTTGTGTTCTTAGTAAATTAGCTGTATTGGCTTTGCTTATCGCCAATAGTAGTTCTTGGCTTTGGAACGGCTTGGATAAATAGTCGTCTGCACCATTCTCAATGGCCTTAACAGCATGTTGTACTGAGCCATACGCTGTTGCTATTACTACGCCGATATTTAACTGATTTTGTCTAATGTAATCGAGCAAGTTAATACCGGTTAAAGAACCAAGCTTCCAATCGGAAAAGACCACATCCGGTAAAGAGTTGGGTTGAAAACCCTTAAGCTGAACTATGGCAGATTCTACGCTGTCAGCTTGGAATACTTGATGCTCGTTGGCTTCAAGAATGTCTGCTACTATTTCTCTTTGGTCTTTTTCGTCTTCGACAAGTAATATTTTCATGATAGATTCTTAAACAACCTCTGCATTAGAAGTTTGGTTATTGGCATCAGACAAAGTAAACGTTGCAGTTACACCTGTTACTTTATTTTCATCAACGTTATTCGTGACGGTAACATCGCCATTATAATAAAGTTGGGCAATCCTCTTACCAATATAAAGCCCCATGCCGGCACCTTCAGATTTAGAAGAAACATGTGGTTGAAAAAGGTTGGATTCTATTTCGGGTTTTACACCTGACCCAAAGTCATCTACATAAATGACCACATGTTCATTGTCTTTTTTGCTACTGATTTTTAAAAGGATTTCTTCTTTTTGGTCTGTGGAAATATCAGGTTCCTCATTTTGTAGTACATCAATAGATGCTTCATAAGCATTGAAAATAAGGGTGTGTAAAACGCTTCTTATTTCGTTACTCGAACCAATTATTTCAAGTTCTTCTTCTAGATTTAGTTCGATAGTTAACGGTGCTTTTTCATTATCGTGAGACTGTCTTAATTCTAATATTACGTCGTTTATAACAGCATTTATCTTAACGTGGGTATTTCGTTCAATTTCTCCTGACGTAATTGTTAATAAAGCTTTTATGCTTTTATCCAGTTGATTGATTTTATTTTTTATTCGTTGAGTTAACTTTTGTTTAACAGAAATTGAAACGGAGTCGTCGTTTAACTGTTCCACTGCTAAACCTATGGTGTGAAGAGGGTTTCGCAATGCATGGGCTATACCTTTACTGATATCACTGATTTCAGAAAGGTGTTGTTGTTGCTGTACTAGTTTTTTTGTTTTGGCAAGCTCTTCTAGTTTTTGACTCATTTTATTAAAGCGTTCTATCGTTGCTCTAACTTCTTCAACACCGTCTTCCTGTACTTTGTTATGTGACCCTTGTTCCAACTGTTTAAAGCCTTCTACTAGGTTATTAAGAGGTTTGCTGAACCGTTTACTAAAAAAATAGACTAATATAAAACCTAGTATTGTGGATAATATGATGACCGAGATCATTAAATAAGACATTTTGTTGATCACGCGTTTGTCTTTCATTTGTGACGGTTTTAGAAATGGAAAACTCTCGTTAATGGCTTTAGACATTTTAACTTCTCGATGGAATACGCGCTGTGTATGTAACTCTTCTTCATTATCGTCTACGTTTTTTAGTAGTGTTGGTTCGTTGTAAATCTTAGCTATTTGTTGCTTAAGGTGTTGTCTCACGAGATGTTTTGGAATATTGGGACGTGACGATATTTCTATGGAGTACCCATCGTAATGGTTTTTTAGTTGTCGAACATTTAACGTAGAAAAATTACTTGCCAAATTTATGATTTCACGACGCATTGGCTCAGGCATATTATTTAGTAAACCATTCAATTTGTCTTTGTCGGACATTGCATGTTTCGGTAAGTCAAAGATATATATCGGTCTGGCTTCTTTTCTTTTATACACTTCAATCAAAACGTTATCTTTATGTTTACGGCCGTCACGTTTAATGGTTTTACTAACGACGGTATTGTCTGTCGTTATGTCTTCACCGTAACTATCTATCGCCATGTTAATCAATCTATTGGCGACGAGTTTACCTCTGCGCTCGACTTCATCTTCGATGCTCGTTTTAAAGTAAAAAATAAATGCCACTTGGAGTAGTGCCACGATAAGAAGCAGTGAAGAGATTAATAAAAACAAATATTTTCGAATGGTCATTAAGAATAAAGTCCGTAAATGGCGCTATCTATTGGTGTTTGTAGCCAGCTAAGGTTGTAATTACGGTTAAGTAAGCAATCATCGTTCCTATTAAAAATAACAATAAATACAATCAGATAAGTTGTGGTACCAGAGAAATATAGCCTATTTATCCTCAATTAGGGAGTGAAGTTTCCTGATATCGGGATATATCCCGTGCTCGTTTTACTATTTTAACCATACTGATTTTTTAACCATCTGTATTTATTGATAAAAATGTGTTTGGCATGTTCATTGAGTTATACAGTGCGAATTTTGAAAATCTACTCATTAGGAGACGGTAATGAAAAGAAATAACGTATTATTAGCTAGTTTAATTGCAACAGGTTTAATGATGACATCTGTATCCAGCATTGCAAAACCTGAACATAAACGTAATGAAAACGTACAAAAACAAATGATCAAAGTTAAAGCTGAACAAGGGGACAATGTAGTTATTCGTGTTGGTAAGGATGGTGTTCGTAATAGTTACGAGTTTACATATCAAGAACTCGAAAATTTAGACAATATCTCTGCGCAGTTGGATGATTTAGAACCTTCAGTGAAAGAAGATGTATTGGTGCTTTTAAGCAAAGTGGGGCAGTTAGATGCAGAGGTAGTTGAGCTTAAGAATGCCGAAATTATAAAGTCAGGGAAAGAATCAACTATGTCAATGATAAAAACCATTAGCAGTGACAATGCTGTTCGCATTGAAATTGATGTGGATGGTGACGGTGATCATCGAGCTACCCGTCATCACATTGCTAAATTAATGGGTCATGAAAAAGGTAAGCACAAAGGCAAACATAAACAAATGATGAAAAGAGAACATAAGGACGTTGCTAAATTTATCACTAAGTTGATTAATAAAGCAGAGTTAAGCAATGAACAAGTTGAACAAATTAGAGCAGCTTTAGACGCTAAATAAGTTTGTTATTATGTTTTATGTAATTTAGTCTTCCCCAAAAACTGTTTTACATTTATAGCGCCAAATTATGTTTGGCGCTTTTTTTATTAGATAGCAGAAATATCCCTACTCGTAATACTCATTAATATTGTTGCAAAAGAGTTTGATAGGCAAATAAGATTTGTTGAAACTTTTTGTGATCTCCGCCTTTATCGGGGTGATGTTTTAAGCAAAGTTTTCGAAAATGCGTTTTCAGCTTAGTCTCTGAAGGTAACTGTTGTAGTTCGAGAATGTTAAGTAACTCCGATTGTTCAGCTTGCTCTAACTGGGGTTGGTTGATGTGTGTCGTTACTTTTTTCCAGAAGTTTGTAAGCATGTCCTGTAAATTTTCATGCGTTGTTTGATGAAAATTATTCCAGTCTAAATAATACTCTCGTAACTTTTCAGTTTCGGGCTCGTCTGATGGCAGAATTTTCGAATGTTCTGACGTTGATTCGCCACTTTTCGTTATGTAAGTTTTGGTTATTTTTGTTGGCAGTATGTCAATGTCAAACAGCTTGTGCTCGCGACCTAAATCGCGTAAACGAAATAACGTGTTGTAAACAGCAAAATGAGTTTGGAACAAGCTCATTTCGTCTTCAAATACGTGTTGATTAAAAATTTGAAATGGAGGGGATTGTAGCGCTTTGATAAGCTCGAATTCACTAAGGCTTGAATCATCAAGCAGTTTTAAAATAGCGTCATCGAGCTTGGGATTTATCATAAAATTGAGATTATGATTCGTATTCTAGTGGATCAGTTTGCTGATTCAGTTCAAACGCCTCTAATCTTTCTTGGCAAGCACCGCATTTACCGCAGGCTTTTTCTCTACCATTATAACATGTCCATGTTTTACTGTAGTCCAAGCCCATTTTTAAACCATCGGTTAAGATTTCTATTTTAGTGTTATTAATATAAGGCACCACAATATCAACCGGTTCATAGTTGGCTATTGCACAAACGTCTTGCATCTTTTGTACGAACTCAGGACGACAGTCAGGATAAATAGCATGATCCCCAGAATGTGCGCCATAAAAGACTTTCGTAGCATCCAAACTAACCGCGTAACCAACCGCCATCGACAATAAAATCATATTGCGGTTTGGCACTACGGTTTGTTTCATATTATCCGATTCGTAATGACCTTCGGGGACTTCAATTTCATCGGTCAGTGAAGAGCCTGAAATGATGGAGTTAATAGCGCTAATGTCGACGATTTTATGTTGTATTCCTAAATCTTTACACGCATTTTTAGCGTATTCAATCTCTTTAACGTGACGTTGCCCGTAATCAAATGTCAGTGCATAAACGTCAAAACCTTGTTTAATAGCATGATTTAGAACGGTGTAAGAATCCATACCACCGGAATAGATTACAATGACTTTTTCGGACATAGTTTGATGCGCCTTAATGTGTACTAATTATAAAAATAAAGGATCTAAACGTTGTCAGGATTTGCTACAATTGATGATTAACATTTAGTTTTATTTTACCAATTCAGATAAGAACGTGATCTTAATCGAATTCTTACGTTTAAGAAAGTTGCTATCTGGGATTTAGCCAAAAGAACTGTAAGCTTTAATGAGTAGTTATAAAGTCAACGAAATATTCGAAACTATCCAAGGAGAAGGTCAGTATACTGGTACTGCATCTGTATTTGTCCGCCTACAAGGTTGTCCTGTTGGGTGTTCTTGGTGTGATACCAAACAAACCTGGGAGCAGTTGCCTGAAGATAAACGCTCTTTAGAGCAGATTATTAATAAGCGTAAAGATGATCCTACTTGGTGTGAGTTAACTTCGCTGGAAATAGTCGCGTTATTTAAACAACAAGGTTATCAAGCTAAACATGTTGTTATTACAGGTGGCGAGCCTTGTATGTTCGATTTGAACTCATTGTGCTTGGAACTTCACCAAAACGGTTACTCTACACAAATAGAAACTAGTGGCACGTTTGAAATTAAAGCTCCAAAAGAAACTTGGGTGACCGTATCACCTAAGATCAATATGAAAGGCGGTTATGATGTGTTAGCGTCTTGCATGGGAAGAGCTAACGAGGTAAAACATCCAATTGCAAGACAGACTCACGTCGATGAGTTAGAGCAATTGATTGCATCAGCACCCATCTCCGAAGATGCATTAATTTACTTGCAGCCAATCAGCCAAAAAACATCTGCTACTAAGTTAGCCATTGATACCTGTAAAGCTAAAAATTGGCGCTTATCGGTGCAGGTTCACAAGTATTTAGGTATAAGTTAAGGAACAACGTAAATGTATAATAGATGTGAAGCATTTTTTGAAAAGTATTCAAATGCTATCAGTTCACTGGATTTAAATACTTTAAAAGACAGTTATTCACTGCCATTTATATTAGTACACGACGAGCCAAAAGGCGTAGTTGCGTTCTCGCAAGAGTTAGAAGAAAAAATTAAAGCGTTTTTGCTAGAGTACAAAAAACTGGGTGTTGTTGACTTCCATGCTCAAATTGAAAAAGTAATGCCTGTTTCAAGCAATATGACGTTTGTAGCTGTTGCTTGGTCATATAAAAATGAAACTAGTGAAGTGTTGGAGCTTTACAAAAACTCCTATATGTTGACTGAAGTCGACGGCGAGTTAAAAATAGTAACCCTTATTGTCGATGACAATAACGATTTATTTTTATCATTTATTTCTAATTAAGCAGTACGACACGCTTATAAAAAAGCCGTTAATTTTATGTTAACGGCTTTTTTGATTGAGTGATTTTGCTTTAACTGGCGGCTTTCATTGCAGTTATGAACGAAGACAACTCAGTTAACATTTGTTGTTCATTGCCTAAGTTTTTCTCTATGATTTGCACTACCGCAGACCCAGAAATTGCGCCTTTAGCGCCCGATTTAATCGCTTCTTTTACTTGCTCTGGTGAAGAAATACCGAATCCTAAAACAGGTGGCGCTGCGTGATACTCGTTTAGTTTTCCGATCATGGCCTCAGCCGGCATGTTGGCTTTTGTTTCAGCGCCCGTTACTCCAGCTCTACTTAAAAGATACGTATAACCTCGGCTGTAACTAGCAACTTGGCGTATACCTTCGTCGCTGATAGTTGGTGGCACGATAAACACAGGGGCAATACCTGTTTGCTCGGCGATCTTTCTAAACGGCTGAGACTCTCTTACTGGCACATCTGCTACTAACACAGAATCAACACCGGCATCAGCACAGGATTGATAAAAATTACTAACCCCTTTTGCCATGATTAGGTTGCTATACAACAACAAGCCTATTGGCGTGTCTTGGAACTCGCTTCTTATTTTTGCGATGACATTCAAGCAATCTTGTGTGGTGATCTCTTGCTGGAGCGCTCGAATATTGGCATTTTGAATGGTTGGGCCATCAGCAATAGGGTCTGAAAATGGCAACCCTAATTCTAACGCATCCGCACCAGATTCAATCAAGGTTTTAATCACTTTATAACTAGTGTCTAAATTTGGATCGCCAATTGTCACAAAAGGAATGAATGCACCACGATTTTCCTCGCTTAGTCGGTTAAACATAGATTGATAACGGCTCATTATTTTTCTCCTTGTTGAACTGACACGCTGAAATTATCTCCCAAGATAGAGTGGACATGTGTTAAATCCTTGTCACCACGACCCGATAAATTAACCAATAAAATTTGTTCTTTTTCAGGGCTCTCTTTTGCAAGCTTTAGCGCGTAGGCTAGGGCATGAGAAGATTCTACCGCTGGTATAATACCTTCTGACTGAGCTAACGCTTGAAACGCATTTAATGCTTCATCATCGTTAATAGCAACATAATCAGCACGACCAGTTGCTTTTAAATGGGCATGTTGAGGGCCAACGGCTGGGTAATCCAAACCTGCTGATATAGAGTATGACTCTTCAATTTGACCTTCTGCATCTTGCATTATGTGAGTATATGCACCGTGAAGTATGCCTTTAGAGTCGATTCCTTTATCAATGACTGCAAGTGCCGCACCGTGCTCGCCAGTTTCTAAACCTTTACCACCAGGTTCTACGCCAATTAGTTCTACGTCGGTTTCTTTTATAAAGTCTGCAAACATACCGATGGCATTTGAGCCACCGCCGACACAGGCCAATACTTTATCTGGTAAACGACCTTCCGCTTTTAGAATTTGTTGTTTGGCTTCTTCACCGATCATTTTTTGAAAGTCACGAACAATGGTTGGAAAAGGGTGTGGCCCAGCAGCTGTTCCTAACAAATAGTGACTGTCTTCATAGCTCGAGGCCCAATCGCGCATTGCTTCGTTTACTGCATCTTTGAGTGTGCCCGAGCCTGCTGTTACTGGAATAACTTCTGCACCCATAAGTTTCATTCGAAATACGTTAGGTTGTTGGCGGTCGATATCCTTTGCGCCCATGTAAATTTTCGCTTTTAAGCCTAACAACGCACAAGCTAATGCTGTCGCTACGCCATGCTGGCCTGCGCCAGTTTCAGCAATAACTTTTTCTTTACCCATGCGCTTAGTAAGTAGTGCTTGGCCAAGAACTTGATTCGTTTTATGTGCGCCACCGTGCAATAAATCTTCACGTTTCAAATAAATTTTTGTCTTAGTGCCTTTAGTTAAGTTTTTGCAAAGAGTTAAGGGAGTTGGACGTCCTGCGTAATCTGTTAATAAGGCGTTAAACTCTTTTTCAAATTCAGGATCTTCAAGTGCGTCGATGTAAGCTTGCTCTAATTGTTCAAGCGCTGGCACTAATAATTCTGGTACGAACATACCACCGTATTCGCCAAAGTAGGCATCCAGTTTTTTAGTCGTTTGACTTGTCGTCATTATATTTATTCCTGTTTTTAGTTCGTATTTATTCTGTTTTTAACGATTGTAAATCGTCGTAAAAATTTGTTGGATTTTTTGCTCAGACTTTACGCCTTTTTGTGACTCAACACCTGAATTGATGTCTAGGCCACTAACTGGGTAAGTTAAGGCTTCCAGAGCATTGTCATTATTAATGCCGCCGGCCAATAAAATAGGAGGACAATCTAAATTAATCTGGTTTAAGACTCGCCAATCAAAAGTCTGACCTGAACCACCAGATGTACCATCTGTATTTTTTGTATCTAGTACAACATTATCGACATTTGACCAGGAGTCAGGTAACTGTTCACTGATTGCTACTGCTTGCCAAATTTCAGTATTGCATTGAAGTTTGGCTAACTCCTGCCTAAGTTCGTTGATATAGTTCTCATCTTCATCACCATGCAATTGAATAGCAGCCGGTTGTAATTGCTGCGCCAGTGCCATCAATTCTTTTAATGGCATGTTTTGTACAACTGTAACAAAATTTGCATCAGGAAAAGACTCTTTGAGTTCGACCGCGTCTTCGGGCGATATATATCTTGGGCTTTTTTCAACAAAGATTAAACCTTGGTACTTTGCCCCTGAATCAATCGCGGCATTTACATCATTTGCTTTTTTTAAGCCACAGACTTTAAATTCGCCCTTTATTAGATCCCTACACGCTAAAGAGATGTCTTTTTGTGCCATCAAGGAACTGCCAACTAAAAAGCCTTTCACGTCTTTAAGTAACAATTTAACTTGTTGGTGATTGTATATTCCAGACTCTGATATCAATACTGTATTTTGTTGTTGTTCTTCGTCTGCAATAGCTTTAAACAGGCTAACTAATTCCGGTGTTTTATTTAGATCCGTGGACAAATCTCTTAGGTTTCGGTTATTTACCCCTAATATGTCAGCCTTTAACGCGACGGCACGATGCATTTCTTCTTCATTACTGACTTCGGTTAAAATCGCCATACCATAATGTTTAGCTGCTGTTGCTAGTTCAGCGTACTCTTGATCGTCCAACACCGATAACATCAGTAATATGGCATTTGCGCCGAACTTTCTAGCAAGGTGAACTTGGTATTCATCAACAAAAAAGTCCTTACAGAGAATAGGTTGATGTAATTTTTCACGAACTAAAGGTAAACGCTCAAATTCACCTTGGAAGTACTTTTCGTCTGTTAAGACGGATACGCACGACGCATATTGTTTGTAGGCATCGCAAATTTCATCGAGGTCAAAAACCGGGCGGATCAATCCTTTTGATGGACTGGCTTTTTTGCATTCTAAAATATAAGCTGCGCCTTTATTTTGGTGGTCGTCAATTAAAGCTTGTTTAAAGTCTCGATCAGAAGGTGTCAATTCACTAATAAATTGCTGTAGAGGCAACTGTTGTTTACGCACTGCAACTTCTTCTCTTTTATCAATGACAATTTTTTCTAAAACATTCATTCCTACTAATTACCTTGAGAAGATTGTTTGTTTGATAACTCGACAAACTGGTTTAATGTTCCTATCGCTTGACCTGAAGCGAGCTGTTGTTTCACCATATTTGACGCTTGTTTAAGGTTGTCCGCTATACCATTCAGTACTAACAATGGTGCGGTATTGATCACTATTGCCGAATTGTGAGCGTCACAGCCGTTACCTTGTAAAACTTGCAAAATATTTTGTGCATTTTCTGTAGGGGTGCCGCCTTGTATTTCGGACAGTTCATAGTGTTCTAGTTCAAAGTCAGACGGAGACACTTCAAAATAAGTGATCTCATCATCCAAAAGTTGAGCGACCTTTGTTGGGCCGTGCAAAGCCACTTCGTCCATACCTGAACCGTGCACAACCCAAGCGGCTTTTTTGTTTAACAGTCTTAGCGATTCTACAACGGGTTTGATAAGTTCAGGTTGGTATACACCAATAATTTGTACTTCTGCTCCAGCTGGATTTATCAATGGGCCCAAAATGTTAAATACGGTTCGAGTTTTTAAGGTTTGTCTTACCGGCATTGCATGACGAATACCAGAGTGATAAACCGGTGCCATTAAAAAGGTTAGGTTGGTTTCGTCCAGACACTTTTTGGCTTGTTCTGGTGTCATATTTAAGTTTATGCCGAGTTCACTGAGCACATCGGCAGAACCTGACTTCGAAGAAACACTTCGATTACCGTGTTTTGCCATCTTAACACCAAGGCTCGCCGCTACAATGGCACATAATGTACTGATATTGATGGTGTGCGTGCCATCGCCACCTGTTCCACAGTTGTCTGAGCACACATAGTCAGTTGCTGGAAACGCAAGCGCATGATTCTTTAATGCGGTCGCCGCTCCTGAGATTTCTTCCGGCTGTTCACCTTTGATTTTTAATGCAATTAGTAATGCAGATAGGGTAATAGGCTCAAGCTCGCCGGTAACGATCGCATTAAATAATTGTTCGCTTTGTGCTTGGGTTAAATCTTGCTGATCAATAGCCTTTTGAACCAGTTCTAAATTTGTCATAGTAAAATATCCTTCTTACACGGCCTGTTGTGAGCTTGAATGGCCCAACAAGTATTCGATTGTTTGTTTTAGTATTGCGGTGCCGTTGGTGGTAAGTATTGATTCCGGGTGAAACTGAAATCCGACCGTTCTTTTCTTTTCATCAATGATCACCATGGGCATGTCTTCAAACTTAGCGATAACCTTCAAATTGTTTGGTACATTATCGACCTTCAACGAGTGATAGCGTGCAACAGAAATAGGCGTTTGTAAGTCGCCAAAAATTGGGTGGGGGCAGCATTCGATAAACGAAGATTTACCATGCACGGTTTCTCCAGCTAACACCACATCGGCGCCAAAATGCTCAGCAATCGCTTGATGGCCTAAACAAATGCCAATAATTGGGTAAACCCCTACACATTTAGACAATAACGTCATCATGCAAACAGAATCTGACGGCTTGCCAGGGCCAGGTGACAAAAATAATAGCGGTGACTCACCATTTGCTTTGCTGTTTTCAATTTGCTGAAAAATATAATCGGCATCGACCGTATTACGGTAAACGTCTACTTGAAATTGCAGTGCTTTAAGCTCTTCAACTAAGTTGTATGTAAAGGAGTCTTGGTTATCGATAAAAAATATTCTATTCACGTTTATCCCTTACTGTTTTGAGTTGATGCAGCGTTAGATACATTTGACGTTTGATATGCTTCGCTGGCTTTAATTGAGCGAATAACGGCTTGCGCTTTGTTAAACGTCTCTTGCACTTCTGAGTCTGGATCTGAGTCGTATACGACTCCTGCACCGGCCTGAACGTGTGCAATACCGTCTTTCACAAATGCACTTCGGATCACAATACATGTGTCCATATCACCTGCGCCATTTAAATAACCGACCGCGCCGCCATAACTGCCGCGACCTTGTTGTTCGGTTTCTCGAATTAATGTTGCAGCACTTATTTTTGGAGCACCAACCAGTGTGCCCATGTTCATACAAGCCTGATAAGCGTGCAGAGCGTCTAAATCACTGCGAAGCGAACCGACTACTCGGGAGATTAAATGCATGACGTAGGAATATCTATCGACTTTTAATAACTCTTTGGTATGACGACTTCCGGTTTCTGATATGCGAGCTACATCGTTTCGTGCTAGGTCGACCAACATCATGTGCTCTGCGACTTCTTTTTTATCATTACGTAAATCCAGTTCGATGCGAGAGTCTAAATCGTTATTGATTGAGCCATCGGAATTAAAACCGCGAACACGTGTTCCTGCTATCGGATATATCTCGACTTGTCGACTCTCAGAGCAATACTTCAACGCTGATTCTGGAGACGCGCCGAACAAAACAAAATCTTCAGATTTAAGGTAGAACATGTATGGACTTGGATTGTCCTTTTTAAGGTGTCGGTATGCATCTAATGGTGATTGGCACTCAAGACTAAAACAACGAGATGGCACAACTTGGAATACATCACCTTGAATTATGTTATTTTTTAACTTGATAACTTGTTGTTTAAATTGCTCGTCAGACACATTAACCGTGACATCTTTTCTCAAGTTTTTTGAGATGAGATTAAAACCAAATTGTGACTCATCAGTTAACAGATTACGGTTTTCAGCGTTGGTTTTTTCGATGTGTTTTTTAATTGATTCCAGCTTTTTACCAACTGAAAAGCAATTGCTGTAAGCATTTTCGCCACCGAATACATTGCCTAACAATTCCGTAGTTTTGTTTTGGTGGTCGATTATCACCATAGTTTCCGCTAAATAAAAAATATAGTCAGGGCAGGAGTTTTGTCCTAAAGGAACGTCTGGCAATTGCTCAAAGTTAGCTAACATGTCATATGAAAAAGCACCGCCTAGAAACAATGAAAATGGTGAATCTTCTGGTGACTTAATTTTATCAACTGTGCTTCTTAACACTTCAAAAGCATTGCTTTGTTTTAATCGAGTTTCTTCACTTATGTTTTGCTCGATAGCGTTAAATTCAATAACCAATTCGTTTGGTTCAAATGTAATAACCTTGGCATGCTCTGGGTTATCGATAAAACATTCGTGCAAGAAAGTTAAAACTGGCTTGCCATTTTCTACAAGTGCTTCGACGTAAACTCTAGCGCCATGACATTCAAATTTGACGGCCGTATCAAGCAACATCAAACTTTTTAAATTATCTTTGCTGTCTATCTCGGCTGACTCTAGTAATAGCGCATTGTTGTGCGTCGCTAAAAAATCAGAAAAGAGCGCCAAGGGTGCGGTTAAGTATTCAGCTTTAATACTTATGCTGTTTACTTCACCAATCTCTGTTGTAATTTGACTAAAAACCATTGTTATTGTTAATTCCTGTGCGCTAAATACGAAAAAACCCGCTCAAAAAGCGGGTTTAAAAATTTATTGTCTATTAATCGTCAGACACAAAATATTCACCCGCTATAACTGGAAAGCCACCAAAGCCAGATGAAAGAAATGTGTTTTTTCATATAAATATTTACTGCCAAACGGATTAATAAATTAGGTTGGTGATATAAAACCTTTTTCTGATATATCTGTCAATTACTTATTTTTCGCGTGGTAGAAAAAAACGGTATATGTAATAATTGCACCAGTTATAACGAGAAGTCTGAAGCAGTTCTTCCCTACGGTAGTAAATAGAGTAAATTTGATATACGACCTTCATAGCCACACCACAAGTTCTGACGGCTCATTGACACCAACTGAGTTGATGGTTAGAGCAGATATAAAACAAATTGATGCACTGGCAATCACCGATCATGATTCTGTGTCTGGTTTGCAAGAAGCAAAACAAGCCATTACTTCAAAAGGGCTAAAAACTCAGTTAATTAACGGTGTTGAAATCTCTACTAAGTGGCATGGTTATGAAATTCATATTGTTGGCTTAGCGCTTGATATAGACGATGATGTTTTGTTAGCCACTTTGGAAACTCAAATAAAACACAGAGAAATTCGAGCACAAGCAATCTCAGACAAGCTAGCTAAAAAGGGCATCGAAAACGTTTATAAGGATGCCAAAAATAAGGCTAAGGGTGGTGCAGTTAGTCGTACCCATTTTGCAAAAGTCCTTTTAGAGCGTGGAGTTGTCAGTAACTTTGATGCCGCGTTTAAAAAGTATTTAGGCAAAGGTAAATCAGCCTATGTTTCTCCCAATTGGATGGATATTGAGTCGGCAATCAAGATCATTCACCGGGCTAATGGTATTCCAGTGTTGGCGCATCCAATCCGTTACGATATGTCAAATAAATGGTTAACGAAACTTATCGAAGAATTTGCAGCTTGGGGCGGTGAAGCTATTGAAGTCGGTCTTACTCAAATCTCGCCAAATCAGCGAGAACATATGTCGAGGTTAGCTAACTTAAATGGCTTGTACAGTTCACAAGGTTCTGATTTCCATTCGCCGGCGAAGTGGATAGAGTTAGGCCGTAATTTACGTCTAACAGAAAAGTGTATACCGGTTTGGCAACACCCTAAGTGGAAAACTGCTTGAAAAACAGTACAGCCGCTTAAACAATGGCGAACTGCTTAAACTAAGCGTATAGTTAGAACTTGTTAGGTAAATACTTACCAAATAAGTAAAAATTTAAAGAATCCAATATGAGTCAATTTTTCCATATTCACCCAGATAATCCACAAGGCAGATTAATTAACCAAGCCGTCCAGATCATTCGTAGCGGCGGTATAATTGTTTATCCTACAGATTCAGGATACGCAATAGGGTGCGGTCTCGGCGAAAAGAAAGCGATGGAGAAAATTGTTCAAATTCGTCAATTAAACAAAAAACACAATTTTACTTTGGTTTGCAGAGACTTGTCTGAAATTGCCTCGTTTGCACGAATAGACAATATTGCATTTCGAAGTGTCAGAGCACATACGCCGGGCCCTTATACGTTTAT
Source organism: Gammaproteobacteria bacterium (assembly GCA_013373245.1). GTDB lineage: Bacteria > Pseudomonadota > Gammaproteobacteria > Enterobacterales > Alteromonadaceae > Psychrosphaera. The sequence continues at coordinate 3,870 of JABXID010000175.1, read as the reverse complement.
TTTTAAAGGGACAAAAGAAGTACCAAAGCGTGTTTTGAACGAAAAGAAAAAAACGATTGGCATACGTATTCCAGACAACTCTATTGCGCTGGCTTTATTAGAAGAGCTTGGCGAGCCGCTGATGTCTTCAAGCTTATTGTTACCAGGCGACGAGTTCAGTGAATCAGATCCAGATGAGATCCGTGAGCGATTAGAAAAGCAAGTCGACTTAATCATCCATGGTGGTTACCTTGGCGAGAAGCCGACTTCTGTTATCGACTTTTCCGATGGCGAGCCTATTGTACTTAGGGAAGGGGAAGGCGACGTCAGTCAATTTTTGTAATTCAATGTTTAGAATACACAATGACAGACCTAGCTAATAATGACTGAATCTCAATCCACTCCACCTTTACCAGAGCAGCCTGTAGCAGACGTTAATAACAATGATACAACGCAAATGGTTCAGCAAGCGTTACCGTTGGCTTTTGTTCGTGGCGAAGCTGTCATTGATAAACCGGAAGATTTATTTATTCCCCCTGATGCCCTTGAAATATTTTTAGAAGCCTTCGAGGGACCACTCGATTTTTTACTGTATCTAATCAAAAAACAAAAATTCAATATTGTTGATTTGCCAATTCAAGAAATCACCCTGCAGTACATGGAGTACGTTGATTTAATGCGGGAAATGAAACTGGAGTTAGCGGCCGAGTATTTGGTCATGGCAGCAATGTTAGCGGAGATTAAATCGCGTTTGTTGTTACCTCGGAATAATGTGGAAGATGACGACGAAGAAGATCCTCGGGCTGAACTGATCCGTCGTTTGCAAGAATATGAAATATTTAAACAAGCGGCTGCCGATCTAGATAATTTGCCGCGTATCGAGCGTGACACGTTTTTACCTCACATTGACATACCAGATACTGTTCAACCAGAAGTAATACACCCAGATGTTGATTTTCAAGAGCTCGTGGTTGCCTTTCAGGTGATACTTAAACGCGCTAAGGCGTTTACTCATCATGAAATTACACCTGAGGTTCTTTCTACCCGCGAACGTATGAGCCAGTTATTAGAGCGTTTAGCACAAACCAAAGACTTTGTGCCGTTTCAAACTTTGTTTGATGTTACAGAGGGTAAGTCCGGGGTTGTCGTAACCTTTCTTGCTGTGTTAGAGCTAGTGAAAGAAACTTTAATAGAAGTCATTCAAACAGCGGCTTACGGTCAGATACATGTTCGCAGCAAACCTGCAGAAGTAGAATAAAAAGAGTAGAATGTAGTTATGTCGACCATTAACGATGCGCAGCTTAAACAATTGATTGAGGCCAGTATATTTTCTGCCGACAAACCTATGTCGATAGATAAACTAAAAACAACTGTGTTAGCTGGCATAAAAGTATCAAACACTAAAATTAAACAAATATTAATAGATATTGAGTTTGATTATTCAGACCGAGGTGTGAATTTAATTAAAGTGGCTAGTGGTTATCGATTCCAAGCCGCAGATCATTTAGGCGAAATGCTTGGAAAAATGTGGCAAGAAAGACCACCCAAATACAGTCGAGCTTTGTTAGAGACTTTAGCATTAATCGCATTTAAACAACCAATTACCCGTGGTGAGATAGAAAACGTTAGGGGTGTGTCGGTAAGTTCGAATATAATGCGCACCTTAATAGAAAGAGGGTGGGTAAAAGCCGTTGGACACAAAGAAGTTCCGGGCCGTCCTTCTTTATATGGAACAACAAACGAATTTTTGGACTATTTTTCATTAAGTAGCTTGTCTGAGTTGCCTGAGTTGATAGAACCAGAGTCCTTAGATTTGATTGCCAAAAAGTTAGAAAGTGAATTTATGGGGGTTTCCACACAAGAGGAAACGCCAAAAGAGCAACAACTGTAACTTCAGAGAATAAATTAATGAGTGAAAAATTACAGAAAGTATTGGCTCGTTCAGGTGCAGGATCCCGTCGTGAGATGGAAACCTACATCGCCAATAATCGTGTGAGTGTCAACGGCAAAGTCGCCAAATTAGGTGACAGAGTTGACGGAACAGAAACCATTCGTCTTGATGGCCACATTGTGGAAGTGCGCCCTCAGGCCGAAGAAATATGTCGGGTATTGATGTACAACAAGCCGGAAGGTGAAATGTGTACTAGAAAAGATCCAGAAGGGCGACCAACCGTATTTGACCGACTACCGCAGTTAAAAAATAGCCGCTGGATTGGTATAGGCCGACTTGATGTCAATACCTCAGGTTTATTGCTGTTTACCAATGATGGTGAACTGGCGAATCGTTTAATGCATCCAAAATACGAAATAGAGCGCGAGTATTCTGTACGAGTGTTTGGTGAGGTGACAAACGACAACTTACGCAACTTAACTCAAGGTGTTGAATTAGAAGATGGTTTGGCAAAATTTGATAAAATCAAGGTCGATACCAAAGCTTCAAATGACGAGAGTAAAAACAATTGGTTCAACGTGAGTTTAAGAGAAGGGCGCAATCGTGAAGTTCGTCGACTGTGGGCATCACAAGACTTAACGGTTAGCCGACTTATTCGCATCCGTTATGCTGATGTCACTTTAGACCGACGTTTAATTCAAGGTGGTTGGAAAGAACTACCATTAGATGAACTTAACAAACTGCGTAAAAAAGTTGGTCTTGGTCGGGAATTACGTGAGTTTAATCCAGTCGTTAAAAAGGATAATGCACAAAGTCGTCGTGTAGAACACGCAAGGATCAAACGAGCTGTTAAGAAACACAAACAACGCAGAATTAATAATAAATAACCTCTAATCACGCCTATTATAGAGTTGCAACTCTAACACTTTTGGGGTTGCAGCTTTAAATTATTATAGTCATTACTCTTATTTTCCCGTTATTGCGATTAACTGGTTGTACCAATTTTTTTGTTATGGTACTCATTAACCTAGTTTGTGCCTCAGATATTAATTATAACTTTTGAGCATAATAAAATAATAAAATAATAAAAACTAAATAATATTGACGGGAGAGATTATGCAAACAAAAGCATTTGTCCGCTCATTGCTTGCTGCATCAATAGTAGCTGCATTAGCTGCTTGTGGAGACCAACCAGAAGAAGTAAGCGAACTTGTTGAACAACAAATTGAAACAGGAACAGAAACAGAGCAAGTAGATTACACAGGCTCGACTGGAACTGACCCAATCCCACCTATGGCTGATGGCCCTTCAACAACTGAAATGTTAACCATTGAAGTTCCAGGTGGCAAAGATACTGACGGTAAATATTTAGCGTGGCCGTGGAATGATGAAGGTAGCGATCAATTTTGGTACGGTCTTGATGAAGCGACTGTCACAGTACCATCAGCTTCAGATAGCGTTATCCATCTTACTTTTGCTGGCGAATATGCTGTTGATGGAGAAGCTGGTCCAGGGGCAGAGTTGATAGACATGATCGCAAGCAAATCAGGGGACATTACGGTTGTATTGCCGGAAGGTACATTCCATATGAACTCTAGCCTACGAGTAGACATGAGTTTATATCCTGATATCACCTCATTGACCTTAATGGGGTACGGTATTGATAAAACCATTCTTTCTTTTACCGAGACTGAAGAAACGGTCAGCGACTCGGTCCACTTTTCAAGCGCTAATGGACTTGAATTAGCGCATTTTACAGTGGTAGACTCTGGTAAAAACGCATTCTTAGTTGATGAAAGTGATGGTGTTTATATGCATCACTTAGGCGCTATTTGGCCAGGAGATCCAGACAAAGGTAACGGTGCATACGGTTTATATCCTGTCGAAAGTACCAACGTAATTGTTGAAGACAGTTTTGCTTTTGGCTCTGCGGATGCTGGTATTTACGTAGGTCAAACAAACAACATTGTGGTGCGCAGAACATTTGCCATACAAAATGT
>JABXID010000095.1 GCA_013373245.1 Gammaproteobacteria bacterium | reverse complement strand
CAGTCCGATGGCGCCGCCCATTGAATGGCTTAACATGAATAAATTGCCGTCATATTGTGTCTTTACAATTTGCTTAATGAATTGATGCAAATCTTGAACGTAGTCATCAAATTGTTCAACGTAACCTTTATAGCGATTGTCGAGACGGCGTGTTGAAAGCCCTTGCCCTTGGTGATCAATAATAAATACAGCATACCCTAATTTGTATAAATCATAAGTTAATTCTTTGTATTTTAAATAACCTTCACCTCTACCTGGTGAGATAACAATCGCATTTTGAGGGGTGTCTGGTAGGGCAAACGCATAGTGAATGGCAAGCTTTTGTTGGTTGCTGAATTGCCCGGTTTGGACATGCTGTTGCCAAAAAGGCTCAACGGTATGTTGAATAAACGAAGAAAACTGACTTTCTCTTTCGCTAAGTAACGAGTCTAATTGCATTAATGGTGTCGATGCGTTGCTGGTGTTGAGCACTGAAAATATCCCGATAACACTGAACAATAACGATAAAACTGCGTGTTTCATTATTTGATGCCTGTTCAACTTTTCCGTATTTGAACTGCAATTGAATACTAAAATCATACATATTTAAAGCCACATACAAAAATATCGGGGAAATAAACTAAAATAATGCGGTCTACTTAAGAATTGAACTCGGTGGCCGATATAAAAACTGGGTATAAATGGTGGTGGTTTATGATGAACATTAATTCAGATCTGATGAAGGGTCTTGACTTGTTTACGTCGAGACAACAATCCTCTTCGCAAAAGGCAGGCGCTGTATCGGCCGTTCAAGGCGCGCAAGTTGACTCAATCCATATTGAAAAAAGTGAGCAACAAAGTTTCACGTTTTTTTATCGTTCCGTGCATAGCAAACTCGAACAAAGTTTAGAGAGTAAACAAAATAAGCTTGAAAAAGAGTTAGCGGAAAAGCAATTGCAGCAACAAGAAAAACGCGCAGACGTTGCAGCAAACAATATTCTAAAATTTATTGAGCATCAGTTAAATCAAGATGTTAAAGATGGTGCTAGTTTAGTAGCGATAGAGAGTCGTATTGCGGCTGCGTTGGAAGGATTTAACCAAGGGTTCGACGAAGCTAACGGCACGTTAAAAGATATGGAATTACTCAGTCCTAACCTTGAAAAAGAAATCGGCATGACCAAAGAAAAAGTTTTGGCCGGCATTGAACAGCTAAAACAAGAGTTTTTGGGCTCAGAACCTGATGCTGATCAATACGTTAGTGATGAAACCGCAGAACAGCCAACAACAACACCTGCTCAGTCAATCTCTTATATGGAAGGTTTTAATGCCGGACAAATGAATGATTTCAGCTTTGAATTAACCACAGCCGATGGCGATAAGGTCACCATCAACACTTCATCAATTCAGGCTTATGCTCAACAAAGTGGACTCTCAGAACAAGGTGCTGCCACACAAATGGCTTATCAGAGTTATGCGGGTTATGCCGAGAGTAATTTTTCATTTTCCGTAGGCGGTGAATTAGATCAACAGGAGCTCGAAGCTATTAACAATTTACTTAACAATGTAAATGACTTAGCCGCTGATTTTTACAGTGGAGATGTCAGCAAAGCATTTGATAAAGCACTGGAATTAAATTACGACTCAAGCGAAATAAGTGAGTTTTCAATTTCCCTCACCCAAATTAAAAACTTTACTGCGTATCAGGCTTATCAGACTGACAAACCTTTGTTTAATCCGACTGCGATCAACGATTTAAAACCTTTGGCTGAGTTTTCTAATAATTTACGCAACAGTTTTGAGTCATTAACCTCATTATTTGAACAGCCAAAATTGTTGATGACAGAGGTTATGTCTTCAATTAATCAGCTGCAAAAACCGAGCGATTATCCAGCAGGAAAAACGGATTTTGTTGAATTCGCAACACGTTTATTAGACAAATTTGAGCAAGTTGGGAACAGTTACTCTGCTAACTAAGTGTTGATAAACATGCTGCAGTTTTATTGGTGCGCCAGTAATTTTGGTCGTATCTAAACGTAGAGTTAGTGCTGACTTATCATGTGAAATGCAATCCAAGTCCAAGACAGGGCCAATGCCACATAAGCGAAGGTGACATAAGCACTGCCTGTGCTCGTTTCTGAGGCCTGGCGAACCCTCTGCGGAGATGATTCTTGAGTGCTGCTTTCGTTTAGTTGTTCCTGTTTGGCGTCGAGTTTTTTGCGTTTTTTATCGAGCTGTCTGGCCTTTTCTTTTTGACGTTTTTTATATTCAGCGATGCCTTTTTCAATTCCTTTGGCAATGAGCTTGGTTTGCTCTTTTGTTTGCCCAGGTTTTTGTGTGGCTTTAGCAACGTCCATCGCCTCTTTTTGTGTTTGTTCTGATACTGTCGTTTTTACCATTTGGGATTTTATTATGTCCGTTGTTATTATGGCGTTAGGCTAAGTGATAATGATTTAAATATCAAAACGGACTGTAACTATTTTATGAATGAATTTATGCAAGCGCTATTCGAGTACTTTGACCCAAACCACTCCCACTTTTATGAAGTCATTATTTTAATCGCCGCAGCGTGTTCTTTGTTTGTGCTGTTTGGTTTAAAGCCTATGATTAAACAGCAGCGCGACTCGGTTATGGTTGAATCCTTAGTGTCCGCTTTTTATACCCCGGCTAAGTCATTGGTGGTTACTATCGCTATGTGGCAAGTGCTGGTAATCGTGGTGGATTTATTAAAGATCAACTTGCCCATAATGAAATACCCCATTATTACCTTGTTGGCGTTTTTGCATACCGTTTGGTATGGCTTTAGGGTGATCAAGCATTATGAAGTGGTTGTATTGCGCCACGACGTAGAAAGTGCCTTAGATGTTACGGCAATTACTGGCATTGCTAAGCTATTGCGTCTGCTGCTGGTGGCAATATTAGCGATTGTTGGTTTTGACTTGCTCGGACTGGATCCAAGTGGGCTTATTGCTTTAGGTAGTGTGTCGGGGGCTGCACTGGCGTTTGCATCAAAAGATTTAGTATCAAATTGGTTTGGCGGCATTATGCTCTATATGGACAAGCCCTTTAAAGTCGGAGATTGGATCCGATCGCCAGATCGTGAAATTGAAGGGGTTGTTGAATATATAGGGTGGCGAATTACTAAGATCCGCACTTTTGATAAACGCCCTTTATACGTCCCCAACTCTTTGTTTAATAGCATTACGGTGCAAAATCCATCTCGTATGACTCATAGACGCATCAAAGAAACAATTGGTGTGCGTTACGACGACATTAAACAGGTGCATCAGATTGTGGAGGCGATTAATCAATATATACGTGGCTCTGAGCGTATTGCGCAAGAGGAAGTAATTATTGTCAATTTTGATGGCTTTGGTGCATCGTCGTTGAATATATTAATTTATTGCATGACGGTAACTACGGACTGGGTGACATTCCACCAACATAAGCAAACGTTGTTATTGGATATTGCCAATATTATTAATCAATACGGTTGTGAGTTTGCTTACCCTACTCAGCGTTTATTAGTCGAAGACGAAAATACACCGGTAGGTTTGCAAACTTAGTAGCTTAAATAGCTACTAAGCTTGAGGTTTGTGTTCTCAGAGTAATTAATGCAGCTTCTGATAAACATCTAAGCTGTGTCTAACCTCGCCAAGCTCTGCCAGAACATTAGCGTATAAGACTTTGTCTTGACGATTACCGTCGGTGAAAATAACTTGTTCTAATGCTTGTTTGGCAAGTTGATTGTCTTTCTGTCCGGTTGCCAAATAGGCGTATGCGGTTAACAGTGCTTTATTCTTCGGCTGTTTATTCAGCTTTTTTTGTACCAAATTAAACAATTGTTCCATCTGCAGTCGTTTTACAAACGAATAACAGTTACGAAGATTTTGTAATAACCACTCTTCACCAAGTACCTTTTCATGCTCCAATAATACTTGTTCGATTAGCTTGAGCTGTTTTTGTTCAGCTAGCACTTGGACATATGCAGTAGATATTGGCGAAATTTGTTGAACTGGTTTGCTAAATTGCTGCCAAACTTTTAACAGCTGGTTAACGGAATTGGTTTTGGTAAACTGCCTGAATGCTTCAGTGAAATGATTACTGAGCGCTGACAGCCACAACTCTTTAATCGCTGGACTTGCCGAATCGGTGGCCATTTTTTCTATTTGTTTGTTGAGTTTAGGCAGTTGTTTTTTGATTTCTAGCCAATTAAACGTATGAATTTGAACTTGCATCCACGCTTGTTTGAAAGGCAGTTCTTGTTTTAATACGTTCACTTTCATTGTGTCGATGGTGGATTGCGCTTTTTCGTAATCTTGTTGTTGGCAAGCAAGAATAAGAGTGGCCAATTGGCTGCTTGCTTGAGCAACATCGACTTTATCTTGGATATTCGAAAGTAGCTTAGGATCATTTGCACGTATTGCGCTGACCAGTGCCAATTGTTGCGCGGTTTCAATTCGTGATAATCGTTTCACCTTAAGAAACTGTTCTGCTGCCTGATGCCATTGACCATTCGCCATAAAGTCTAACCCGACTTGGAAATAATTAGCATGGTTTTTCTCATGGCGATTGTTTAACCATTTTGACGGTAAAATAACAAATACAATGAGGTAACGGATCAATAACCACAGGCAGTAAGCCGCCACACTCAGCAGCAAAAATACACTTACGAACTGAATTACAGAACCTTCTAATGTGTAATTGCCAAGTGAAACAAGCACATAACCTTGTTGGCCAATGAAGTTAGGCGCGACCAATAAAATTAAACCAATGACAATGAGCAGTGAAAAGCGTTTGAACAATTTAATCATTGTCGTTTGCCTTAACCTCTGAATCAGAGTGTTTTAACGCTAGCTGTTCAGTTACGTAGTTGCTGATCAAAGCTTGAGAGGATAAGCCAGTTGGCAGCTCCAAACCGACATCTGTTTGAGACAAGGAGTTCAAGGTGGTCATGAATGCTGCAACTCTAGCATCTTGATTATCGAAGTATTGGGCTGTCCAAAGTTGTAACTTTTCAATCGCATCGTTAAATCGTGCTGGGTGTTGATCTAATGTTGCAGCTTGTGCCATCAACAATTGAGTGGTGAGGTTAGAGCGCACAAACCATTGTTGTTCTGCTGGCAATTGTGGTTGCACTTGCGCATCGCGTTTTGTGATTGTAATGAAATGTCCAAAAAATCGCTTGATGCTGATCATCAAATTCTGCTGCCAATCATTCAAATCTTCAGAAACCGTTTCTTGTTCATTTGTGTCACTGAGTGGCTGAGGAATATAAGCTTGTGCAAACTTGATGTGTTGTACTTCATTAAT
>JABXID010000146.1 GCA_013373245.1 Gammaproteobacteria bacterium | reverse complement strand
TGTTAGTGACACTTTATGTTAGTGACACTTTGTTTAAACCTTGCCGCAAATGAGTCAACACCACAAAAAGTTTTCACTCTAAGTAAAGAGCTTAAGATATTTGAACCTTATCTTGGTAAGTGGCAAGCAGAGTTTCCGCCATCGGCTAGCGGTGAAAAAGTGACGGATGTTTCCGAGTGGCATAGAGCATTAAATGGCAAAGCGGTGCGCACTTTACACTCAATTAATAATGGTGCGTACGGTGGCGAATCATTGATTTTTTGGGACAAGAATAAACAACAGATTGTATTTTATTATTTTACTACCGCTGACTTTATGACCACAGGTTATATTGAAGTATTGGCAGACAATCGTTTTGCCGCATACGAAGATGTATCTGGCGAAAGTTCAGTGAGTCAAGGTATCAGCAAAGTTCGTTCTGTTTCAACTTTATCATCGGACGCTATCACTGTAGAAACCTCCTACTTAAAAAATGGTGAGTGGACTGCACCGCAGCGTAGAGTCTACCATCCAACCCAAAATGACGTGATTTTTAAGTAGTCCAAATCTATAAATTAAGGTCTATATACTTAGTTAAACATTCATGCGCTTTAATAAGCATATGTTATAGGGAATTTCCCAATAGGAATTTTTAATAAATAGGTTAAAATGTCACCTCATCTAATTAATCGTGTGGGGGTTGGTTTGTTAATTTTATTGGTCATGCTATTTGTGTTTTGTTTTTCGGTGTATTTAGCAATTGAAGCGATGAAATTAGGGATGTGTCAAAGAAAGTGGTTTATTGCCGCAATGTGTTTTGGCCCCGTTGTTTGGCCTATGTTTAACGTAAAGCGCCAGATGCACCTGCGTAAACTAGAAAGTGGTAAAGGTGGTTCGCTGCGTTTTTAACGTCGGTTAAGGCTAAAAACCTTAATTATACTGCCGCTGACAACTGCTTGTTATCTTGTTTAGCAAATTTTTCAAACTCAATTGGCGATAAAGGTTTCGAATAGTAATAACCTTGAATGACGTCGCAACCCATAGATGTCATAAATCGTCTTTGTTTTTCCGTCTCGATACCTTCAGCAACCGTTTGTAAGTCTAAGTTACGGGCTATGGTAATGATAGTATCTATCATAGCTTTACCAACTTTTGACTCTGAGTCATCAACAAACGCTTTGTCAATCTTCAATGTATTGAGTGGAAATTGGCGTAAGTACGATAAAGAAGAATATCCTGTTCCAAAGTCATCCAGTGCGAGATGGATCCCTTTTTTGCGCAGCTCATGCATGATGTTAATTGCATGTTTTGGGTTATTCATTACCGTGCCTTCGGTGATCTCAAGTTCCAAATTGTTTGGATGTAAACCTGTAGCGGATAAGATCCTATCAATGCGTTCTGTTAAGTCTGGCAGGGTAAACTGTCGCGCTGATAAGTTGACCGCAACGCGACCATCTAAAACGCCTTGGTCAATCCAACGTTTCATATCTACGCATGCTTTATGAAGTACGATGTCACCTATCTCGACAATTTGTCCTGTATCTTCGGCAATAGGGATAAATAGCCCTGGGCTAATCAAACCTTTTTTCGGCGTGATAAATCGCACTAATGCTTCCATGCCAGAAATTCTTCCGGTTTTTAGACTGGCTTTAGGTTGATAATAAACACCGAAGTTATTTTCTTTGATCCCTTGTCGAATGAGGTTTTCAATTTGCAATCGTTTGACTGCACGCTTATTCATTTCCGCGTTGAAAAATAAATAATGGTTGCCGTCTTCTTTTGCGTGATACATGGCTGTATCTGCATTTTTAAGTAGGGTTTCGGGCTGAGCGCCATCTTCTGGGAAAAGAACGATGCCGATACTGCCTGCGACGACTAATTCGTGGTGATTGACTTTAAACGGCGTCGACAATTCCGCTAAGATTTTTTTAGCGGTTAGGGTGATTTTATGAATGTCGTTGGTGTCCTCCATGATGAGCGCAAACTCATCACCACCAAGTCGGTATAATGCATTGTTTTTACTGATTAATTTACTGATCCGCAAACCAATTTCTTTAAGCAGAATGTCGCCGGTTTGGTGACCTATGGAATCGTTGATTTTTTTGAAGTCGTCAATGTCAAATACTAAAATAGCGGCGGCAGTTTTGCGTTGCACACATTTTTGCAAGTTCGAGAAAAACACGTTGCGATTTGGCAGTTTAGTCAAAGTGTCTGTGGTAGCCATTTTAATAAGCTTAGCTTCTGCTTGTTTACGTTTGGTGGTATCAGAAATTATGGCAACGTAATTGGTTATATTGTTAAATTGATCTTTAATGCAGTTGGCCGTAACGTAAGCTAAATACATAGTGCCGTTGCTGTGCTGACCTGTGATCTCTCCATTCCAGCTGCCGCTCGAATCCACTTGTGTCTTAATGTTTTGGATAAGTGACATCGATAGGTCATTAAATTGCAGTTTTTTGCCGATGACGTCGTTTGGCGTTTTGCCTGAAATGGCGACGTAACCTGGGTTAACGTGCAGTACATTCAGGTTTTTATCTAATATTAAAACACCTTCAGAAATGCTTTGAATACTCTGGGCAAAGATCTTCAGTTCGTTTTCTTTTTCTTTCAGTTCTTGAATATCTTTAAATGTGCCTGTCATCCGGGTTGGCTTGCCAGCGTGATTTCTGCTGACCACTCGACCTTTGTCTAAAATCCAACTCCACTCATTTTCTTTATCGTTACTGCGAAGTCTGTAAGCGCATTCAAATATCTGTTCTTGTCCGCTCAAATGCTTTAGTAAAACTTTTCTCACGCGGGGTAAGTCGTCTGGATGAATATTGTCTTGATTCGGTGGGAAGGTGTCTTTATCTACCTCAGGCAACATGTAGAATCCTGAACCATTCGCTCTGGATAGTTGTCCTAGTTCTATGTCCCAGTCCCACATTTCATCTCCACTGGCCCAGAGCGAAAGTTTAAGGCGTTTCTCACTGTCAGAAATTCTAGACTGGTAGCGCTTAAATCGTACAAGAGTGAAGATCAGGAAAATGACAGCAATAAAGCTAAATGTGAAAATGACGTACATGACAGTATTGTCAAAATACAGTGAGCTGGAGCCATTGGCGTCTTGCATTGAGTTATTCTCGGCAAATAATTTGACCGAAAAAGAGGAGAGTAATGCAGCTATCCATTTATTATATTTGTTAATTGGACGGTTCACAGGTTAAGCACGACAAGTTAGTGAATATCCAATCAAAGTTACCCCAACTGCGATTCGCTTGTCAAAGGTATATTACGATAGATTTTCTTATATCTAATTTATATAGCAAATTGTAGTAAAAAACTGCGTGAGTTTAACTTGCTTCTGCGGTGTAAGATCCAAGCGCTGCGCCGGTTAACTTGCTGTCGACAAGATGTTCGTTGCACCAGCGGATCACATCCGTTAACTGCAAGGTTTCAATAATTGCCGCTATTTGCTTTTTCTGATTGAAATTTTTGTCTTTGTTGCCAATGGCAATCCAAAGTTGTTGTGATTTTTGTCCCATGTTGCTTGGCACTTCATTGTACTGATGAATGACCGCTTGTTTGTGACTTTCAAACTCAGGTTCAGGCATCTTTTCTAATTCCAATGCAAATAGGTGCAGACATTGTTTCAAGTGGTCTATCAACTCTTCGTTAGAAAAGTTGTGGGACTGAACGTAAATCGCTAATCCGGGAATATTACACATAGGCATATAACCACTGCCTGCCAAATACCCTAGTTGCTTACTGGAACGTAGGTAATTGAACGAAAATGGCGCTAGTATTTGGCTCACAATAATGAAATAAGCTTGTTCAACATTATTGAGTTGTTGGCTCGGCTGCTTACTTTGAATATAGATTACAGCGGCAGTGTCGTCATGTTGCACGCTTTTATCGAAGGTTATCAGCCCTTGTTTAGAGAAGTTAGTGACGTCTCTTTGCAACTCTTTCACGCGGATTGAGGTTTCGAGAGCTTGTTTGATGTGCTGGTTGATTTCAGTAGCTTGCTTTTGGTTCCAGTTGCCATAAATCAAAACATCAGTGTAAATACTTTCAAAGAGCGTTGTTTGAAAACGAGAAAAAGTATTGAAGTCGATATCTTCTAAGATGTTTGCCAATTCTACTGAAGAGCCAGTATTGGGCATTAGCTTGGCATTCAGCAAGGCAAACAATTGGTTGATTGGTTTATTGGCATCTGTATTTTGCCAATGTTTGATCAATTGTCGTTTGATTTCTTTAAATCGTAATTCACTGAATTTTATTGATAACAGATTGTTGATCAGGGTTATTAATAGATGCTCTTGGTTGTTGCTTAAACCTGAGGTGTACAGCGTTATACCTGCGTGATGGGCGTACAAGTTATAATGTAGGCCTGCCATTTCAGCCTGATAATGCTGTTCGGAGATAGCGTCGATAAACAAATCACAAAATAGCCGCATTAGGGCTTGTTCTTGTTTAGTTTTCACACCATTAGGCAGATCAAAACCTACATAGATATAACCTTTGGGTGAACGAAAACTAACGTCTTGTTTAAACCAAGCCTGATTGCCAATGTCGCTATCAATTAACATAGGAACCTGGCCTTCAAAGTCGGCTTGTTCGACAACGTAGTTGTGAGTGAGATATGGATTGGGTTTTGGAAATTGGTAATCGTTTTCGCTTTCGAAGATGGAGTTTAATTCAGCAATTTGTTCAGTACTAAAGTCTTCAACAGCATAAGGGGTGTGATACCAATGTGCTTTTTTATCAGCAAATGTATTTTTACTAACTAAGGTGACACGCAAGTTTTCTGCTTTAAAGTAGCCAAATATTTGTTGCCAGCGTTGTTGATTAAATCCGTCCATTCGATAATCACCAAACAAAATATCTTCTGTCGGATAATGCTGCAGGTTCAAAGCTAAAGAGTTAGCGAGTTTTAACGGTTTTATTTCGTCTTGGTATTCGAAACTTACCATAGCAAGGCGTTTCTGCTCTTGATATAAGTAGTCGCTAGGCGTTTGATTTCTGAGTTGATTTAAATAGGCAAACACTTCTTTGATGATAAATTCGAGCTGCGCTTCACCATCTTCAGTCAACTCAAGAGAAATATTAAAGTCTTTAAAATTACTGCCGGATATGCCGTTACCAGCAGATAAGGCATTTACTAAGCCCTTTTGGCGTAAATATTCAAATAATGAACCTGGACCTTCATACCCTATGATGTGTGCTATGAAGCTCACCATTTTATCTTTATACCAGCCATTTATCCCCGGCATGGCAAAGGTGATATTGAGTTTGTGTAACTCTTTTACCGGTTGAATAGTAATAAACTTACCGAGTTGAGTTTTCTGGTACAGGTCATAAAAAATTTGTTTATTTTTTTGTCTTTGTGTTCGCTCCAATGAATACGTGGGGCTATGTATTTGGTTAAATAGCTTATCAACACTCGCTTTTAAGTCTTTTGTTGGCAAAGGAGATACAATTGCAAGGGTCATATATTGCGCTTGATATTCGTTGCGCCAAAACTGCTTAAGTTCTTTTATGACGGGGCGCTCAGGTAAATCGGAAAGTGTATGTTTATTGCCAACCGAAAATTTCGTAAAAGGGTGCAAAGGGTTGGCGGTTTCTTTGTGCACTTGTTGAATACGTCTGCTGTCGTCTTTTAGTTTTAATTTGTACTCTGCGTGAATAGCTGCAATTTCTTTTGCAATGGCTTGTTCAGTAAACAAAGGCTCAACAAACATGTGGGCAAAATATTCGAGTGCTTGAAAAAAATAGCCTGACTGAATATCAAAATGGTAACTGCTGTGTTCGGTGCTAGTCCATGCATTGCATTGGCCACCATGTTGCGCGACAAAATCGTTTAATAAATTGGGAGTAGGAAACTTTTCATTACCGTTAAATAGCAAGTGCTCAATAAAATGTGCAAAACCGGGGCGATCGATTGGGTCGTCAAAGCTGCCTGTATTTACTACTAAAGAACACGCACTTTTTGTAATGTCTTTAGATTCTGTTAATAAAACATCAATGCCGTTTTCTAGAGTGAAGGTTTGATATGTTTTATTGTCGTGCGGACTTTTATGCAACTCATTACCTTCATCTCTTGTTCATCGTACCATCTATCGTAGCGTATTTTGCTGAAAATACGAATGAAATTGCAGAACTCAAGATAAAAAATATCGTTATTTGTTGGTGTTCGAGCGGCAAATTATCTATAGTCTGGAATTGATGTGGTAATGCAAAGTTCTAGTATTTTTGCAGTTCAAAATTTTGGGTAATATATGGCTATATTTTTGTATATAGTTCGACATGGTGAAGCCGAACCTATTTTCAAGCAAGATGAATTGCGAGAGTTAACTGAGCATGGTCGCTGGGAAGCAAAACGAACAGCGATGTGGCTCAATACACAAGTTAAACAGTTTGCTCAAGTGTATGTAAGTCCTTACATACGAGCTCAGCAGACAAAAGATATCATCTTGGAAAAAGGCCCTAAAGCGTTGCAGCAAGAAGTGCTTAGCGAATTGACGCCGGAAGGTAACGCGCAACGTGCCATGGACTTTTTGTTAGCCAAAGTAGATGTGTTAAACCCACAAGAAGATGTAAACATTTTGTGTGTATCTCATATGCCTTTAGTCAGTTACTTGATTGGTGAGTTAACAAC
>JABXID010000208.1 GCA_013373245.1 Gammaproteobacteria bacterium | reverse complement strand
CTTATTGGGCGGAACAATTGCACAAGACTAAGTTGGTTGCTTATCAAGCGTCAAGTCGCGGCGGTATCTTGTATTGTAAGGTGAGTGCTGAGCGAGTGCTTATTGCAGGTAGGGCAGTTCAATATTTAGAAGGATTTATTGAAATTTAACGGAGCGTTAAGGCAACGCTCCTGTGTGCTTCAGTTAGTTTCAATTATTGGGTTGTAGAGTGTCTAAAATCGCACGGTAGTTTTGTTCCATCGGATAATCACCTTTTGTCCAACCGAGTCGCACTAACACTGTATTTTCTGATGGAATGACCATTACAGATTGTTTTCGATTTCCCATCATCGCGTAGGCATCTTCTGGCAGCGAAGGCCAACGCAGATGTTCATCACCGTTATTTAGCCAAAATTGAAAGCCATATGCTTTTTCATTATCACTGTTATTTGGCGACGTTGCTTTATTCACCCAGTCATTTGGTAGAAGTTGCTCGCCATTAAATTTACCCTCGTTGAGCATTAACAAACCCAGTTTGGCCCAATCTCGAGCCGATGCATAGAGGTATGAGCTGCCGACAAACACGCCGCTTGAATCGGTCTCAAAAACGCTATTGCTGAGTGATAACGGTTCAAATAATTGGTCAAATAAAAAGTCGATATCAGCTTGTGTTGAGTCCCCCTGTTGTTGATGAATATAGCGGGCTAATAAATTGGTAGTGCCAGAAGAATAAGAAAAGTAGCTATCGGGCTTGTTATTGCCACATCAGAGGCACTATATGCTGTGAACAACATATGTGTGGCGTCTGTTCCAGGCGCGTAAGTTTCATCAAACTCAAGACCCGAAGCCATATTTAACATTTGTTGTAACCTGATGTCACCGCGTTTATCACTCCATTGCGGGAATAGCTGATTTGGGTTTTCACTTACTAATTTTAACTGCTGCATACGAGCAATAAGAATTGCGGTGACACTTTTGGTCATTGACCAGCCCAATAGCTTCGTATCGCTTGTGATGTCATTTCCGTAAGCCTCTGCGACAATTTTACCATTTTTAACCACTAACATGGCGCGTGTTATAAAGCCCCATTTGTTGTCGTTTTTAACGATATTGTCTAACACGAGTTGCATTGATGTATCGATAGTTTCAACGGTTTCGCCAAGTGGCCAAGCTAGCGTTGATTTTGAAATGTTTGGTACTGAGATATCATCAAGCTTAACGGCTTCCCCGATTTCGTTTGTTAATACGAGACTGCAGCCTAACCCTTCACGGTATTTGGCTTCAGCGTAACTGAGCCCTAATAAGGAAGCGTTTACCAAGTGAGTTTCAGAGTAATCGAGTTTAACCAACTTGGTAGCCGGTGAATAGGAGCTTAAATCGCTAAACGCCGTTTGTTTGTCTAGCCCAGAAACGTACACGCTGGAACATGCCAGTTTAGCGCTCATTGATGTGGCGACTTGCAATGCATGACCTAAATGAAATACCGAAAATCCAAGTAACTTAGGTGATAAGGCGGTAAGTAAGGCAACTACAGCGATGATAATAACTATTGTTTTTTTCATTGTTATTTCCGTAAAGAACAAGTCATTCGCATAGTTAATGCGATCAAGCAATCGAAGTGTCGGATAGTCTACTCGAAAAATATGTCATTTGTGTGTGAATACAAGAGCGCGATAGAGAATAGGTCAGTCTGTGATCAAAGGCCGTATTGACGCATCAATAAAATGGTAAAGGCGCTTTTTACGTCGTTTAATTTGTTCTCATCAAAAGCGACACCAATGCAAACTTTGTCTTTTATTCGGGTATTTTTAATTTTTCCAACGAGAACCATACTAATATCTAAATCGTCACTGTCAGAAAATTCGATCTCTACTGCCAGCTCTTCAAGTTGTTCAGGTTTGGGTTCTTCTTCATCTTCGTTTAAAGAGTACTCGCATTTTAGTCCGGTCATTGAAAAGTCGGTAACTAATACTAAGTGTTCAACGCCATTTTGGGGATAGCGAATGGTTGCCATTAACTCAATGGCAATTCGAGGTGAAGTTCTAAGTTGCTGAGTTTCTATTTTTCTTGGGTAACCGATGAGAATTACAGGCTCTCTTAGTTTACTAATACTTAGTACCGTCGTTGGAAACGTCACTGCAGTAAGCGTTTCGTGAGAAACAACAGAGCGGGCTAAAACTGATGTACCTGAGCGTAAGTCGGTAATCGTTTCCGCTGCCGCGTTAGGGGATTGAAATTTGAGGATTAGGTATTCATTTACAATAACCCCTACATGGATCATTGTCGTGTGAATATCTTTATGAGCATTGTTTTTATAGGTGATGTTAACAGGCGTTCCTGGCTTTATATCTCTAATTAGGCTCAAACTGTCACTCCATTAGGTGCTTAATTGCAACACTATATAAATTATAGCGAATTTAACAAAATAGCGAGGGACTTAACTTATAAAACAATATGGGGCCTCTCAATTGTTACAAAGTGTGACTATTCTGGTTGTTTAACTGGCATTTTTTGCGCTTTATCTCAAATGCCCCTCATAGGCTCTCAATTTAGATTTTAGGTAGTGTTTTTCCCTAAATTAGCAAATACACTTTA
>JABXID010000006.1 GCA_013373245.1 Gammaproteobacteria bacterium | reverse complement strand
ACTGTGCAGGTACGCCTTCATCATCAATACTAATAGAACCACGACGGTCAAACATAGCGCCATTATCAACAATAGTGCACAGTTCCGAGGCCACAACTTCACCAATTTTACCGCTGTAGTTGCTCGAACCTTTACGATTAAAATCACCTTCTAATCCATGACCAACCGCTTCATGTAGCAATACCCCCGGCCAACCTGAACCTAAAATCACAGGCATAGTACCGGCTGGTGCATCAATCGCCTCTAGATTAACTTTTGCCATTTTGATTGCTTCGTTCGCTATTTGCTCATAACGCAATTGACCATCGACCATTTCTAAGAAATAGCCATAATCCGTGCGACCACCAACACCTGAACCACCTCGTTCACGACGTCCGTTTTTCTCCATCACTACAGAGCAGTTTAGGCGGATCAATGGTCGAATGTCGGTTGCCCAAGTACCGTCACTTGCAGCCACCAAAACTTGTTCATATACACCGGTTAAGCTTACTACGATATTTTGCGCTTCTGGCGATTGCTTTCGAATATAAGCGTCAACCGACTTTAGCAACGCAACTTTATCGTCATTGCTCATTTTGGCAATCGGTTGACAAGGCTGGTACATAGCTTTTGCTTGTGTAGTGACAAACGCTTTTTGCTTAGCGTGCACACCTGCTGCACTTATGCTGCGCGCTGTTTTAGCCGCTTCATTAATGGCGCTTGCAGAAAGTTGATCGGAATAAGATAAACCCGTTTTTTCGCCACTGATGGCTCGGACTCCAACACCTTGTTCTAAATTGTATGAACCGTCTTTAATAATGCCGTCTTCCATTACCCAAGATTCATGTGCACTGTTTTGAAAATACAAATCGGCATAATCCAACTTGTGAGACAGTAAAATCTCCAAGCCGTTAAATACATCTTGTTGAGTTAAGTCATTTGCCGCTAGTAATCGCTGCTCTACACTATTCAATCTTGATCCTTACTAATTAATTCTACGGAAAATTGGTTATGTTGTTGCAAAGGCATCGCTCGCCTTACCTGTTGTAACTTATCTAAATTCATTTCTGCGCCAAAAATGCCCAGTTCAGTTTTTGCATCACTCAGGATTTCCCCCCAAGGATCAACAACCAAACTGTGACCAAATGTTTGCCTTTGGTTTTTATGCGTTCCCGTCTGATTGCACGCTATCATATAAACTTGATTTTCAATCGCCCTTGCTTGCACCAAAATCTGCCAATGCGCACTACCTGTTTTTTGGGTAAACGCGCTAGGCAGAACAATTGCTTTACAGCCAAGCTTAGTCAATTGTTGGAATAATGCAGGAAAGCGCACGTCATAACATATGGCTAAGCCAATACGCCCCCACGGCGTTTCAAAATAACTGACTTGATTACCCGCTTGCCATGTATCTGACTCGCGATAGCTGCCGGTGTTATCACCAACATCCACGTCAAACAAATGAATTTTTTGATAGGTCGAAATTAAATATCCTTGTGGAGAATACACCAAACACATAGGTTTAACTTTATCTGATGTTTCATCCTGAATCGGAAACGTGCCAGCCACCAAATAAATGCCAAATTTAATAGCCAACTTCGACAATGCATCTTGTACAGGCGTTTCAGACAGCTCACTGTTAATGGGTTGCGCGCCAGCGTTACTCTGCCACTGCTTTTCAGCAATCGCAGTATTAGCGTGTTCTCTACCACCAAAACAAGCAAAACACTCGGGCAATACTACCACCTGACCTTTGACCTCAGCGCTTACGTTCACAAGTGCTTGTTCGATAAAAGCCAAGTTTTTTTTAACATCAGGTGACGAGGTCATTTGTAGGTTATACGCTTGCACTAATTGTCCCCTTCATCCAATGATTGTTTTTTCTTTACCTCTGTTCCGTCAGTAGGTTTATCGTTTACTTCAGCTTTTTTATCTAATTCTACGTTGTCTTGATTTAAAATCTTTTGCCCGTTATTCCGTTGCAAATATTCTTGCCTAAATTCTTCAATTTCAGCTTTACTTGGCATTTCTGCTTTTTTGGTGAATCGCTTCACCTCTTTAACTACTGGCTTATTCAAGTTACCTGATATTTTCAAACGCATTTCAGCTAATACGTCAGCATCTTCCAGTATTTTATCAAGCGCAAACGCACCAATAATAGTAACCGGGTTTGCGGCGGCTAACCAAGACAAAACTCCCAGACTGGAAGTTAATTTAGGACGGAATGACACATTATAATCTAACGTATCTTTATTGAGGTCTGTAAACCCGCTCATATCCATATTACCAGCTACACCATCCATTTTAATATTTTCTGAATAAGCTACGCCATTTTTTAAAACAACATCCCCTCGAATATCATTGTAAAACAGGCCTTTAGCGAAAATATCGTTAAAATCAAATTTTAATTTTCGATACAGTGAATCAAGGCTCAACCAAGAAACAACTCTTACACCTTGGTCACTCACTTCACTCAGATAACCTTCGCCTAGTCTAAAATCAGCTTTTCCCGACAAGGTTTCATAACCAAACATATAAGGCGCCTTGTCCCAGCTAACATCAAGGTTGATTTTCGCGTCACTGTCTTTAATCCCTGTATTTAACTCATAGTTTTTAAGCCAATCACCAAAATAACGAGAGTTGATTTGCCCTTTTAACTGCGTGATGCCTGCACCTTCATCACCAATCCATTTACCAGCTAATTTCACGGAGTTACGCTCAAATTGCATGTTGGCTTTTTCAATTAACAATTCAGAATCTTTAGTTTTGGTTACTAATTCAATTGTGCCAAGAGGTTTGCCATTGTATTTACAGTCTTGGCAAATCATGGATATTGGCGGCAATGTACGAATTAATTCCGCTGAGTTTTTAAGCTCATCCTCGACAGGTTTAGCAACTGTGGCTTCTTCTTTCGGAACATTAGTTTCTGGCGTCAATGCGCTGGCTAGCTCTTTTTCTTCATCTGTAGGGACTTCGATATGTAAAAACGACGAGTTGATATTGATCCCTTTATTGTCAATATCGTCATGCACAAGGATCTCCGACAGGGTTTGCTTGGCACCTATGGAGAACAACCAAGAGTCGGTTTGTGGTTTCGCGTCTAAACTAACATTTTGCCATTCTTGGCCTAAAATCGACAGGTTTTGAATATTGCCGGATACTTTAAATGGCGATGGCATAATAGGCGTGTCCGACGACTCACCTTCATTTAAATAAGCGATTAAATCAGTAACAAAATTTAAAGTCGGTTCAAATTCAGATTGTTGTAACTCCAAACGAATATCAAAACCAGACGCCGGTAGAATAGAGTTTTCCGAACCAACTGTTAGATTTGCTTGCTCAAATACCCCGGTTTCCGTTGAAATACGCCCTTGGAAAAACAAATCATCTTCTAATGAAAGCTCCAGTTGATGCCCTTCATTGTCACCGACAACAAACGCATTAAAACTGGCTGGTTCTCCGAGGTTTTTAACTAACGGCTGTGTAATTTCATACTCTGCTTGAGTTAGATCTGAACGACCGCTGACAAAGTATTGGTAACCGTCTTCTTCTAGGTTAACCCTGACATTTATTGAAGACGCAATATTGCCACTGAAATAGTCATTTAAATCACTAGGGAAATGCTTTACAAAATCACTGTGTTGCCAATCCCCAAGTAAATCAGCTTGAATTCGATAATCGTTATTAAATTCACCGCCCTGCACATCAAAAGTGACTGGTAATCCGAACAGTGCCCCTTTGTCCGCAGTTATAGAAAATTCCGAGTTATTGAAACTGACCACCGCGTTTAACTCTGAAAAGTTCAGAGGGATATCCGGTAAATCTAGTTTAGCGTTATTAGTAATAACAGTACCTTGCACATTGACAGGATCATCGTTACTTACGGGGATTGCGATTTGCACAGTGGCGTTAGCATCACCATCTAATCGAACAAACTCAAATACATCACCAATTGTTTCATTTAGCGGTGTGTTATCAATCAATTGGTGAAACTGCTTAAACTGCATTTCAGCTGGTGTTAGCAGCAATTGCACAATCGTTGACTCTGCCGCCAAATCTATTTGGGCAGTGATATCATTATTTAAGGTCATGGCAGAAAACTGACCTTGTTGACCGTTGATACTCATCAAACGGCTATCAACCACTATTTCACTGTTAAAGTTTTCAATAGCAGGCCAACTTTCTGAAAATCGAAATAGACTGTCACGAAGCTGTGCTCGAACCTCAAACTTTGCGAGTTGCTTATTAAACAGGT
>JABXID010000283.1 GCA_013373245.1 Gammaproteobacteria bacterium | reverse complement strand
TGTCATCAAAATAGAAAAGAGTTTTTTCTAATGACGATGAATACTCATCATGATGATGAAATAGACTTATCTGAATTGTTTGCGGTACTTTGGCACCGTAAGTGGTTCATCATCGTTTTTACGGTTCTCACCACTTTACTCGCTGCAGTTTACATTTATAAAATGCCAAGCATTTATCAATCTAATGTATTGGTAATGTCAAAGAGTTCATCAACTTCAGCAGATCCAATTCAAAGCCTTTTAACAGGTGCGGTTACTTCTGTCGATAATACAGAAACGGAACTTGAGCTAATTAAAAGTAAAGGCTTTGCTGCACAAATTGTTGACAACTTAACCTTGTATGAACACCCTGAATTCAAAATAGCGGTTCCTGAAAAAACCACCATGTTAATTGAAGAATTAGCGGGGTATCGTCGTCAAAACGCAATTAAAAAGGTTAGCTCTAACATTAGTGTCAGCCAAAAATCAGACACAAACTTGATCACTATTTCATATCGTTCATATGACCCTTACCTTGCTGCAAGAATAGCTGATGAGATTGGTGAAACCTTCATTGTCTTTAAAGAAGAATTGATGGAAGGAGAGCAAAAGTCCGCGTCAGAGTTGATCCAAGATAAACTTGAGGGGGTGCAAGATAACCTAAGACGCTCTGAGCAAAAAATAGTGGATTATCAGAATAAACACGATTTTGTGGATATTAGAGCTGCAATCTCACTAGGTAACAGTAAGCTGGCTAAAATATCCGCTGAAAAATATGAGATCCAGAAAGATATCGAGCGAGCAGGCGTTTTGAAACGCAATATTAAGGAATACCGGGGTGACGTTGAAGCTTTATTGAATTTACCCGGTGTCGCGAATTCCAGTTTAGTTAGCGGTAGTAGAATCGAATTTAAAAAGAAAAAACAGTTATTTGAGCAAGTCAAACAACGTTACGGGCCAAAACATCCTAAATATATGGAAGCTGCGCGTTTGTTCGATAGTGCCGAAGAAAGTTTGAAATTTGAGCTGGCTGATCAAGTTAATAAGCTGAACAAGTCCCTAGAGCTTCAGAATTCTAATTTAAATATCCTCAATGAAGAAATAGCTAATACTAACGAGCGTTTAAAAAAACTGGCAATAATTCAGTTTGATTACCAAAAGTTAACTCGAGACTTTGAAGCAAACTTAGAGCTATACGAGGCGCTGGTGAAAAAGCTAAATGAATCGGAAATGATGCAAGACCTGAGCAAAACGTCGAATACGATTTTGCTTGAGAGTGCCGAGGTGAATAACATACCGGTTAAACCAAACCGTAAGTTGATGATTGTATTAGCAATAATGCTCAGTATCGTTGTCGCGGTGCTTATTGTCTTTATAGAAGTGATGGTGGGCGACAAACTTGTTCAATATCGAAAAGTTGCCAGTAAATACGGTACGCGAGTTATAGGGGCAGTTCCAAAAATAAAATTGAAAGGTCGTAAAAAAGACGTTATTACTCAGTTGGATACTGAAAAGCACCGAGGTTACATTGAAGCAGTACGCAGCATTAGAACCAGTATATTACTTGATAAAAAACTGTCTAAACAAAAAGTAATAGCAATTACATCGATTAGCCCAAATGACGGAAAGTCTTCATTATCTATCCAATTAGCCAAAAGCTTTTCCGAACTTGAAGAGGTTATTTTGGTTGATGCTGACTTAAGATTTCCATCCATAGCAAATGCTCTTGGGGAAGAGGAAGGGAGACCGGGCTTAACCAATTTGATTGCAAAATCACATTCAGTAGATAATACTATTTTTAAACCGACCGACGGTAAGTATAGTGTGTTGCCTTCTGGCGCGGTTCCCAAAAACCCGTTGTTGTTTTTGTCGAATGAGCGGTTGAAAAAGGCAGTGCAGTATTTAAAAGGAAAATACGAACGGGTGATCATGGAGTGCCCGCCCATCATGTCAGTAAGCGACGCCTTTATAATATCGAAACACGTAGACTCGGTGTTTTTAGTAGTTGATTGTGAAAAAACCAATAAAGTGGCGCTAGAAAACGTATTAGATGAACTGCGCCAAGCCGATGTTCATGTTGGTGGTATATTGATCAATAAAATCAAAAAATCTAATAATTATTACGCGAATAACTATTACGCTCGTGGCGCACGCAACGAAAAAGGCGTTAAGTTTGCTTATTAGCTTTTTAGCTAGTGAATCTGCTACTTATCTCGGTTAAACTTTGTAAATTATTCTTTTGATACCTTAATCCAATTGATTTCAACCAAAAACCTTCACACATTTCATCTTAATACTGTTGCAGCTAATGTATTGCACATTGATGATGAAAGTCAGTTATCTCAGCTTTGGGAATTACCCGGTCCATTTATGATCTTAGGACAGGGGAGTAACACCGTATTTATTGAAGATTACGACGGCCACTTAGTAATCAATGAATTAAAAGGTGTCGAGTTTTCCGAGACAGAGGAGCATTATTTATTATCAGTGAAGTCCGGTGAGAACTGGCATGAATTGATCAAGTATTGTTTGTCTAAACAAATTTATGGCTTTGAAAATTTGGCCTTGATCCCCGGTACGGTTGGTGCAGCTCCTATTCAAAATATCGGGGCTTATGGAATTGAAATAGAAAGGTTCATAAAAACCGTTCATTTTTATCAATTCTCAAATAATGAGATAAAAACGTTATCTAGGGAACAATGTCAATTTGGTTATCGTGATAGCATTTTTAAAAAAGAGTTAAAACAACAAGGGTTTATCACACAAGTTGACTTTTTATTACCCAAGCAGTGGCAACCAGTGTGTATTTATGCGCCACTGAATACATTGGAATCTCCAACGGCACATGAAATATTTGAACAAGTGTGTCACACCCGAAAACAAAAATTGCCTGACCCTGCGGTATTAGGCAATGCCGGGAGTTTCTTTAAAAACCCGATCGTTGAAGAAGATGTGGCGACAAGCCTATTAAAGAACTACCCCAATATGCCTTGTTATGAGGTTGATTATGGATTAAAAAAGTTAGCAGCTGGTTGGCTAATAGAGCAGGCAGGCTTAAAAGGCTTCGTCCATAAAAATGTGGCAGTACATGATGCGCAAGCTTTGGTGTTAGTAAATAAATCAGGGAAAGCGTCTGGGGAAGAATTGTTGCAGCTGATATCAATAGTTAAAGATAAAGTCTTAGATTGTTTTGCGATTGAACTAGAACCTGAAGTGCAATTGATCGGCCGCCAAGGCGACCTTAGTGTTTGAGTGGATATTGAGTAGATGGCAGCGGATACAAAATTCAAAATTCTGACTAAATTAGTTGATGGTAATTATCACTCCGGTGAAGACATTGGCAACGCGCTGGGAATAAGTCGCGCGGCGGTTTCAGTTCATATCAAGTCTTTAATACAACTCGGTCTCGATATCTATTCTTTAACCGGTAAAGGCTATAAGCTTGCTGAGGTGTTGAAGTTATTAGATGTAGAAAAGATCAAGTCTCAACTTGCAAGTGATGTACCGATTGAATTGGTCCAGGTAACTGAATCTACCAATGTCGATTTAATGGCCCGT
>JABXID010000017.1 GCA_013373245.1 Gammaproteobacteria bacterium | reverse complement strand
GACACTCGCAAGCGTATGGGTCACCCAAAAGCCAATTACGTTTTGGAATACCGTGATACGATAAAACCAACTTTTCGGCTTTACCATGTTTCTGCCAGTAACCTTCAACTTTTTCCGCCAAGGCTTTTATATACAAAGAATTATCATGATAGTTATTTACAAAACGTAATTCAGGCAATAAGCGTCGTTTAGCAAAACTCTTCGCCACTGCATCAAAGGTTGACGCTGTAGTTGTTGCGGAATACTGCGGATAAAGCGGGATCACCATTAACTTTTTTGCGCCGCTTTGCTGCAACTTTTCAATTTTACTATCGACACTTGGCGTGCCGTAACGCATAGCAAAATCCACTAGCACTTGTCCTTCGCTACGATTGATTGCGTGCGCGACTTTTTCCGTTAACTTTTGAGTATTAATTAGCAGTGGAGAGCCATCGGCTTGCCAAATAGACTGATACGCTTTTGCTGAACGTTTGGCGCGAAACGGCAAAATAATAAGGTGTAAAATCATCCACCAGATGAATTTAGGGATTTCCACCACACGATGATCCGACAAAAACTCTTTTAAATATGTCCGTAATGCGCGCGGAGTTGGTTGCTCAGGTGTTCCTAAATTAACAAGCAAAACACCTATTTTTTGCGATTGCTCATGTTTAAAGTTTTCTAATCCGGTAAATTTCACACTAATGGCTCATCTATTTTTAATAAAAAAATATCTACGTTACAAACGTACAGTTCTGATCATTGCCGCCGATAATAAGAGTAATCGCAATCAATCGCTAGTTATTTATATGAAACTAACATCAATGTTGGCAATGCTGTTCTGGTTATCTTTTAGCTTGCAAGCCTCGGTTGCAGAGCAACAAATGCCTATCAGCAAAACTTATTTTCAAATGTTAGACATACAGCATTTTGTTAAAGACAAAGAAATTAAAATCCTCAACACCGGTGAGCAAGATTTTTTAGCCTTAGTTAAAGAGCAGACTACAGGTTTTTCCCGCGGTATCGCCTTTATAATTCCCGATATCAACCAACCTGTTGCCAAACAAGCTGCGGTTAATGCTACCTATGACCAATTAAATGACTATGGCTGGACCAGCATTTTATTGACCATGCCTAGTCAAGAATCCATTGAGCCGCCCATCAACTTATTAGAAGTACAGGCTGAACTTGCCAAAAATCCAGAGCAGGAAACAAATTTAGATATCAAAGCTTTTCATCAATCAGATGTGTACTCTGAGCAATTTATCGAAAATATCGAGGAAAAAATAGAACAACGACTCAACTCCGCGATGGAGCTTGCCAAACAGCATGCTGGCTTTTACTTATTTATATGTGAAGGTAAATCCTGTGCATGGTTAACCAGTCTTTTGCAGCAAGAGCGAGTCACGACGCCAGATGCATTAGTTATGTTAGGCGCCCATATCCCCCAAGCCGATCTCAACCAAGCGTTAGCAATGCGGGTAAGTAAAACTGAATTTCCAGTATTGGAGTTATATCAAGATTACGACAGCAGTTGGGTCACCAACCACGTAACGACTCGGCGAAAACTCGCTCGAAAAGAGTTTAAAACCAACTACCGCCAGCGAAAAGTTCCTTCACATTTTGGTTACTTAAGTCGCCAACAGCGTACAGTAAAAGAAATCTATGGGTTTTTAGTCGCTTCGGGCATGTAATCTTAAATCTAAATTTTTCGGTGTTTTTTGATGATTTCGTACGCAGATTGTATGTCCTGCGTTTTTTGTTTTGCAACTTCCATCATTTCCGGCGGTAACCCTTTAGCCACCAACTTGTCTGGGTGATTCTGTGCCATCAACTTTTTGTAAGCTCGTTTAATATCTCGACTGGCGTCCCTCTCGCTGACACCTAAAACAGCGTATGCATCTAATAACGAGGGTGAGTTAGGCTGTGGTTGAGATTGTCGGTTTGAATGCTCTCTGCGTCGATACTTTTGCTCAGATTGTTCTTTTTGTTTTTTGTAGTTTTGAAAACGAAGTTCCGCTTCCCACATCGCGATCAGCTGTTTTAGCTCACGCTGAGAAAAACCAAGTTGCTTCGCAATACTCTGTAAAATATCGTATTCAGCTTGCTCCAATATGGCGTCAGAATATGCAGTTTGGATTTGCATCTCGATAAAAAACTGACAAAGGTCACGTCGGTTGCCAAAGTGCTGCTTAAATAGTTGGATTTTCTTTTTCAGTGGAAACCCCAACAGTTTACCTTCGCGAAAAGCGTCTTTTGCTTCTTCTTTTTGCTCAGCTGACAAACGCATCGTATCCATCAACTCAGACGCGACTTCAATGTGTTCTGCGGTAACTTTGCCGCTGGATTTCGCCATCAGCCCCATTACTGAAAACGTCGTGTAGAAAAAAATCGACTGTTTGGAGTCTTCACTGGTTAGCCACTCTTCAACATTTTGTTTGTTGGCCAAACGCTTCATTGCACCGTCAAATAAATGCCCTAAATACAATCCAATCAATGCACCAAAAATATTTCTAGTGAGCAAAACCCCGAAAAAAACACCTGCAATCTTTCCTGTCACAACAACTCTCTTGGTTAAAATTAAATCAATACATTCCAATTAATACGACGAATATACGATGCTCGCGTAGTATAGCGAAAAAAAATCAGATAGAATCCATTATCAGCTAGCAAGAAGCGCTAAGTAAGTACAAACTAAATTACCTGCAAACGGAATTACCTAGACTGTCACATGGACTATTTAAGGTTGGAATTGACCATTTTCAATTAAAGAAGAACAAATTAGTAAAACCATCTTGAATAAATCATACTCCCTAAGTTTATTATTGTTGCCATCACTGTTCAGTGCAAATATCTTCGCTGCACCTGAATGTGAGTTGCCAACTAATGTAATCAGTAAAAATACGCCAAGCAATGTACTAGAGAGAAAAAAAAGCTTAGTACCACAAACTAACGAAGTTGTTGTTACGAGTGACAAAGCTGACTTAATCCGTTCGCAATATGCGGAATTTAGCGGCAACGTAACTATTTTCCAACAAGAGCAAACCATCAAAGCTGACAGTGCTATCTTCAGTCAGGAAAAGCAGCAATTCAACGCCAAAGGCAATGTAGAGCTCAATTCAAAAGCCGCACTCGTAACAGGTGAGTCAATTTTAGTCGACGACCGAAATAAAAATTTTGAGTTAGTAAACGCGCGTTATCAATTTGGTTTTAATGCAGGTCGTGGCAAAGCAAACACCTTCGCTATTCAAAACAACAATAAATTATTGCTCGACGGAGCCACATTTACCACGTGTCCGGGAGATGACCCAAGTTGGCTATTTTCTTCAGGTGACATATACATCAACCAAGAAAAAGGCTGGGGAGAAGCTTGGAACACTACGTTTAATATTGGCAATGTGCCAATCATGTGGATTCCATACATCACCTTTCCAATTACCGACGAGCGAAAATCCGGACTGTTATTCCCTTCATTTGGCAGTTCAACGCGCCACGGCGTTTATTATTCACAACCTATATACTTCAGCTTGGCTACAAACTACGACTTTACCTTTACGCCAGAATATATGTCAGAGCGCGGATGGTTGTGGAAAACCAACTATCGCCACCTGTCTGAGAATAGTTACAACGAATTGCAACTTGAGTACATGGCAAAAGACTCAGACAATAGAGAGCTAAACGAACGTTACCTTGCCTATTGGCAACATGAGTCGGATTGGTCAGATAATTGGGCAGTAACAACCCAGCTAACGAGCTTGGGCGACGATAACTACATCAGTGAATTTGATAGCGAATACCACCATAAAGCCGACACCAACTTAAATAACTTTGTTGCTGTGAATTATTACGGTGAGAATATCGACGCCAGCTTTTTATCGCAACATATCCAAGAGTTAGGGCCACAACAAGCGTCTTATCGAATTCCGGCTCAGATAGGAGTCAACTGGCGAGATTCAGATAACTTGGCCTTATTTAAGAGTAACCTATTCGGTCAATATACCCTTTTTACTCACGATGAATTCGACGTCGACCAAGTACAACGTCTGCATATAGAACCGCAATTTACTTTTGATTATAAAACTCCGGCTTACCAGTTGTTAGCGAGTACTTCTTATCTATCGACTTTTTATGATCAAAAAAACCGATTAACCCAAGAAAGCACGCAGGTCAGTCGCAATATATTCAAACACCGCATATTGGCCGGCTTAAACTTTGAAAAACAAACCGAATATTTCGATGCTAATGTGCGACAAACATTAGAACCTAAAATTCAATACTTATACGTTCAAGACGCGGACCAAACTAACATTGGCTTATACGAATCACAGCGACTTAAAGAAGACTACTTTTCGCTATTTCGCGATACTGTGTATTCAGGCTTAGATCGTATCTCACCGATGAATCAAGCAACCATTGGTTTTTCTAGCAGTATATTCAACAGCAAAAACCAAGAGCTATTCCGCTTAGGTGTTGCACAAATTTTTAAATTTGAAAACTTTGACGGAACTAATGAACAAGACACACGCTCTAATTCCTCGTTTGCGGTTGAATGGTTTGGACAACTGTCAGAGAATTGGCAAATGGACGGCGCTATGCTGTACAACAGTGAAAATGATACCGTCGAATCAGGCTTTTTGTCCTTCGACTACTGGTTAACGAAAGACAAAAACTTTCAAATAAACCACAGATATGCGGATGATTTGGCTGGATTTCGAATTAATCAAACAGGTTTGTTCTCCAGTTATCAAATATCACCGCAATGGTCGGTTGCCGCCAGTTATCATTACAACTTTGAGACTGACGTCAATCTTGACTCATTGATTGGTATTGAATACCGAAGTTGTTGTTGGAGTGTTCAATTCGCGGCACAACGTCAAGTTGTGATAGATTTAAACGAAGTTCAATTTGATGACCAAAAAGCCGTACAATATGACAACGGCATCTCATTAAATTTTAAAATAAGTGGTATGGGTGGTGACATTTCATCAAGCATCGCGGACCTATTCTCGGACAGTATATTTGCTTACCGCCGCCCTTACTTAATAACAAATTAATAAACCAAGAGTATTAGAATGATAAACAAATCAATTGTATCTATGTTGTGCTGTATGTTTGTCGCTGGGGCGGCCATTTCTGCGCCTAAGCCTATTGATCATGTGACCGTAGTCGTTAATGACGGCGTTATTTTAGAAGGCGAAGTGCAAAACATCATCACAGAGGTAAAACAAGCGGCTCTGACCAATAACCAATCGTTACCTTCCGATAGAGCACTTAGAACGCAAGCCATCGATAGACTCATCATCAACAGTCTACAAATGCAGCTAGCTGAAAGAATGGGCATCCAGATCAGTGACGCTCATTTAGATTCCGTTTTACAGAACATAGCCCAAAGTCAGAACATGACAGTTGATCAATTGCGTCTACAAGTCATTGCAGATGGCATGAGTTACGAACGCTACCGCGAAGATATTCGTCAAGAAGTAGCCCTGAATGAAGTGCGCAGAGCCAACGTCCACCGCAGAGTAAATATTTCACTGCAAGAAATAACATCGCTGCTTAAATTAATGGAAGAGCAAACAAGTAAAGAAGAATACCAAATTGGTCACATTCTTATTTCCGTGCCGAGCAAAGCATCGCAAGAAGAAATAGATGCAAAAAAAGAAATCGCCGACAAAGTTGTCAATTTATTAAATAACGGCAGTGACTTCAAAAAAATAGCAATCGCCTCTTCAAGTGGCGCTAAAGCATTAGAGGGCGGTGATTGGGGTTACATGAGCGTCAACGAGATGCCAAGCTTGTTTACCGAGAGTGTCAAGGGTAAAAAGAAAGGCGAATTAATTGGTCCGCTTCGTTCTGGCGCAGGTTTCCACATTGTTAAAGTCCTAGACGTCAGAGGCCGTCAAGTCGTAGAAGTCAATGAAGTGTTTGCACGTCACATATTAATTAAACCTTCTATCATCTTAAGCGAAGAAAAAGCCAAAAGCATGTTGCAAGGTTTCATAGAGAAAGTGAAAAATGGCGAAGCTGAATTTTCAGCATTAGCAAAAAAACACTCAGAAGACCCGGGTTCCGCACTAAAAGGTGGCGAGCTAGGTTGGGCAAATCCAGATATCTATACGCCTAAATTTAAAGAGACACTCGCTAGCATGCAAGTTGGTGAGATTAGTGAACCGTTTCGCTCACAGTTCGGCTGGCACGTCATTGAGCTAATGGATACTCGAACCGCAGACGCTACCGAGCAAAACAAACAAGACCAAGCATACCAAATTCTATATAAACGTAAGTTTGCTGAAGAAACCGAAAATTGGCTTCGCGAAATTCGTGACCAAGCCTTCATAGAGGTTGTATCTGAATGAATATAAGCCGCATCGCAATCACTCCAGGTGAACCAGCTGGTATTGGGCCAGACATTACTTTGCAAATCGCTCAGCAAGGTTGGGACGCTCAACTGATTGTTATTGCTGATAAGAGTTTGATGTTATCGCGTGCAGAACAACTTGGCTTGTCAATTGAGCTAATAGAATTCGATCCGACATCAGCACCAGAAAAGCACCAACCTGGTAAATTATTTATTCAACATACACCAATGGAAAAGGCAGCCGTTGCCGGGCAACTAGATGATAAAAATGGCCACTACGTTGTAGATACCCTCACTTTGGCTAGCCAAGGTAACATGGATGATATATTTGACGCGGTGGTAACGGGACCTGTCAACAAAGGGATTATTAACCAAGCGGGGGTACCTTTTAGCGGCCATACAGAGTTTTTTGCCAATCATTCAAATACCAGTGATGTGGTAATGTTATTGGCAACCGAAGGCTTGCAAGTAGCATTAGTCACCACCCACTTGCCATTACAATACGTCGCCATGGCCATAACACCAGAGCGCCTGCACAAAGTGACGAGCATTTTACACAGTGAGTTGCAGCTAAAACTTGGCCTTAATAACCCGAGAATATTAGTGTGTGGTTTAAACCCACACGCAGGAGAAAGCGGTCACCTCGGTCGCGAAGAAATAGAAGTTATTGAACCGACTCTAGATATATTAAGAAAAGAAGGCATGGACCTCGTAGGCCCTTTACCTGCAGACACTCTGTTTCAACCTAAATATTTAGAAGATGCTGATGCCGTGCTCGCCATGTATCACGATCAAGGTTTGCCGGTATTGAAATACAAAGGTTTTGGTAATGCCGTAAATATTACGCTAGGTTTACCTTACATTAGAACGTCAGTAGACCATGGTACTGCGCTGGATTTAGCGGGTACTGGAGAAGCAGACACTGGCAGCATGAAAGTCGCAATAACCCATGCGATAAAAATGGCAAAAGAGAAATTATTAAGACAAGCATAATGGCCAAACAAAAAAATCAATTTAATAATGCCGCAAAAGGCATTCATCATGGCCACAAAGCCAAAAAGCGATTTGGACAAAACTTCTTAACCGACGAAGGTGTTATAGAAAGTATTGTTAAAGCAATTGCCCCTAAAGTAGGTGACAATTTAGTTGAGATTGGCCCAGGATTGGGTGCAATCACCGAACCGGTTGCCGAGCTTACAGATCAATTAAAAGTAGTAGAGCTAGATAAAGATTTAGCAGAACGACTAACGACTCACCCATTTATTGGTAAAAAGTTAGTTTTATTTCAAGCTGATGCATTACAGTTTGATTTCAAACAAGTTGTTGACACTGACAAAAAAATGAAAGTGTTTGGTAATTTGCCTTACAACATTTCAACGCCATTACTATTTCACTTATATAACTATTTAGACGATATCGAAAACATGCATTTCATGTTGCAAAAAGAAGTCGTTAATAGAATGTGTGCAGCACCAGACAGCAAGGCATTTGGCCGATTAAGTATTATGACGCAATATTACTGCCGCACGATTCCTGTTGTTGAAGTGCCGCCTACCGCATTTGTTCCACCACCAAAGGTTGATTCAGCGGTTATACGACTAATACCTAAACCATTTGAAGAACGCAACCAAGTAAACCCAGCGACGCTAAACACTGTGTGTTTAGAAGCGTTTAACCAACGTAGAAAAACGTTGCGCAATAGTTTAGCTAACTTGCTTACTCAAGAACAATTAGTTGCTTTAGATATTGATCCTGCGCTGCGGGCTGAAAACCTTTCCTTGCAGCAATTCATAAATATTGCTCAATGGCTTGATGAGCAAAAGAATAAATAACCTTTAATTTGACCGTATTTATATGACCATAAAGATCACTGTGAAAACTCGACATATTGCAGAGCAATCTGATCCTAAAAATCATCGATTTGTTTTTGCTTACAGCATAAATATCGAAAATCAATCTGATCAGCCTGTTCAATTGCTCAATAGGTATTGGTTGATCACTGACGCCAATGGTAAAAAGGTCGAAGTGCAAGGTGCAGGTGTCGTTGGCGAGCAACCAACGATTGAACCAGATAAAAGTTATAGCTACACCAGTGGCTGTATTTTAGAAACGGAACTCGGCACTATGGAAGGTCATTATGAATTCCAGCATCAAGATAAGAGTTTATTTAAACAAACCATTCCTGTGTTTCGATTATCTTTACCCAATATTGTTCACTAAAATAACGAACGACTAAATGGCACATTATTTTATCGGCGATGTTCAAGGTTGTTTTACAGGCTTAAAAAGAGCACTGACTGAAGTCGAGTTTAACGTTTCCAAAGATACCTTATGGCTCACCGGTGATCTCATCGCAAGAGGTCCTGAGTCTCTAGAAACCATCAAGTTTTTATACAAACACCAAGACTGTGTTCGTACAGTATTAGGCAACCATGATTTGCATTTTTTGGCGGTAGCCAGTGGTATAAAGAGTGTTAATCCCAAAGACAAACTGGATGAGTTACTGGCTCACAAAAAAGTAAAACATTATGTCCAATGGTTAAAAGAGCAGCCGCTTTTATTAGAGTTACCAAAACATCAAGGTTATATGTCACACGCAGGGTTAGCTCCTAATTGGCGTATAGAAACAGCAAAAGAGTGGAATAACAACCTCACTGAAATACTGCGTTCTAAAGAATATAAAAAATTACTGAAGCTCATGTATGGCAACAAACCAACATTATGGGCCGATGATTTAACCGAATCTGAAAAGCTGAGGTTTGCCATCAACGGTTTTACTCGCATGCGCTTTTGTACCTCTGACGGCCAGTTGGAGTTTAAAACAAAGAGTGCGCCTGAAAATGCCAACGCTAATAATTTAATCCCTTGGTATCAATATCAAAGTGATCGATTTACTGATATGAAGTGGATTTTTGGCCATTGGGCGTCACTAATGGGAAAAACAGACAACAACAATATAATTGCCCTTGATACGGGCTATGTATGGGGAAATTACTTTTCCGTTTACCAATTAAAAACTAGTAAATTCACCTATATCAAAAATGTCGAATAATCGATTAAATAAGCTATATTTGTCAAAGTTTCCTCTTCTAACCTGTTTAATACAATAAACAATGGTATATTGGGAAAATATGATTAAATATCCTCACGTTATGGCCGATAAGGTCTTGATAAATTATAAAAACTAAACAGCGGAGCTCTTATGAACTTAACCATTGCGATGCGGGTTATTGGTGGTTTTGCCATTACATCAACTTTGTTATTGTTCTTAGGTATTAATTCTGTCAGCGTTTTGACCGGAATTTCAGATTCTACTAGTCAAGTCAACAACGTTTCTATTCCAGCCC
Source organism: Gammaproteobacteria bacterium (assembly GCA_013373245.1). Taxonomy (GTDB): domain Bacteria; phylum Pseudomonadota; class Gammaproteobacteria; order Enterobacterales; family Alteromonadaceae; genus Psychrosphaera. The sequence continues at coordinate 10,906 of JABXID010000017.1, read as the reverse complement.
TAGATACCAGCGCCAAACTGCAACAAAACTTCGTGCAGATGAGTAAAACGACACTGGTGGAATATTATGCAACCGACGAAAGCGAGGTAGAACAAGCCTTTTCAAAGTTTACCACGCAGAACTCTGAGTTTGAGCAAGAGCTAAACCAATTACGAAAAGTCGTAGCAGGAGATGAGTTACTGCAAAAAGCCCTTCCCGCTGTAGAGAGTAGTTATGAAAGTTTTCACCAAGAAGCTTTAACATTATTCGACTCGAAAAAGAAAACCCTGCAACTCGCTGAAAAAGTACAAGAAGTTTTTGAAGAAACTGAAATGGCCGCAGACGATGCTTCGGTTTACGTAATTGACTTCGTGGATTACAACGACTTCGCTGGCAATACTGATATAACTGATATCACCAGTAAAATAGAGTCTAGCATGGTCAGTATCATCAGCGCGGTTACTGACATTTCAAAAGAGAAAAATCCAGAAACCGTTGACGTTATCACCAAAGAGTTAAGTTATACACAAGACTCAGCGTCTGAAGCATTAGAGTTATTTAAATCAAAATTTGCCGATAGCGACGCCGAAGGTTATGACGATGTTGTCGAGCAACTTGAAACTGTTTTATCGCTGTTAAGCTCTGGCGAATCGATTCAAAACACCAAAAAAGCTTGGTTAAACCAGCTGAAAGAAACTGATCGCTTGCTAAACGATACAAACTTGCTTATCGATTCAGGGCTTGAGGCGCTAAAAGCGTTAGTTAGTGTTGTAGAAAAAGAAATAGCTATAATGAAAGTTGAAGTAAGTGACGATGTAAATTCAGGCGTGACTAACAGCTGGATTGTTATTGTCGTTTCACTGATCCTATCTATCTTTATTGCCTTCCAGACCGTTATTCGTGTGACGCGTCCATTAGCGGAAGTTAACCGCATTCTAAATACCGTTGCTACTGGTGACTTAACAACCAAATTAGATGACTCATCAAAAGACGAGTTTGGTACTTTAGCGAAAAACTGTAACACCTTAATAGACAGTTTACGTGACCTAATCAATGGTATCGTTCACCGCTCTAATCAGTTGGCTACCGCGTCAGAACAAACCTCAATGGTCGTAAAAGAATCAACCATGGCTATCAACGAGCAGCGTTCACAAGTCGAGCAAGCAGCCACGGCAACCACGGAAATGTCGAGCACTTCAGAAGCGGTAATGGAACGAGCAAACGAGGCTCTAGATGATATTAAACACGCTGATGAAGAAGCTGAGCGCGTTAAAGAAATCTCTAACATCAACAAACAAACCATTATCAAATTGGCAGGTGAAGTTGATTCAGCATCCAGTGTAATCGATGAAGTAAATCAACACAGTGCATCAATTGGCGGTATTTTAGATGTTATTCGCGGCGTTGCTGAACAGACTAACTTACTTGCACTGAATGCTGCTATTGAAGCGGCTCGTGCCGGTGAGCAAGGACGAGGCTTCGCAGTTGTAGCTGATGAAGTGCGTTCTCTAGCAAGTAAAACGCAAGAGTCTACTGAAGAAATTCAAAGTATGATCGAACAATTACAACGTGGCTCGAAGTCTGCGGTAACTGTGATGAATAACAGTAAAACACAAGCTGAGCTTTGCGTAGAACAATCGGAACAAGCAGCTGTTGCATTAGAAGGTATTACAGACTCTGTGCATCAAGCTAACGATATGAGTGAACAAATTGTAACCGCGGCCAGAGAACAGAACCAAGTTAGCTCTGAGATAAGCGAGCGCTTAGAATCAATCGTAGCTATTGCCGAACAAACGGCTTCAGGAGCAAGCCAAACAGAGCTGTCATCTCAAGAAGTTGCTAAACTAGCCGAAGAGTTACGACAGTCTGTAGATCAGTTTAAACTGTAAAACTTTATCCTTACATTCTGACAATAAAAAACGCCGTTATCGGCGTTTTTTATTACTTGTCATTTACTCAAAACCCAATTAACTACTCGGCTTTGCACCACAGGACTCCCTGACAACCAAGTTAGTCTTAACAAAGGTGTTTTCTACTTCTTCACCTTTTATCAGATCAACCAACTTATCAACCAATAACTGACCAGCTATACGAGAATCTTGTCGACAAGTTGTTAAGGCAGGTGTTGTATAACGAGCCAGTAAAATATCGTCAAACCCGACGACAGAGACATCACCAGGAACTGACAAGCCCTTGGTTTTTAGCGCATTTAACGCGCCACTTGCTAACAAGTCACTGGCACAGACGATTGCATCGACATTGGCACCTGACTCTATAATTTTTAAAGCGGCAGCGTAGCCCTCTTCTTCGGTATTAATTGCATTAACTTGTAAGCTCTTATCGACTGGTAATCCAGCGTTTTCTAGTGCTTTTACATGGCCTTGGTAACGCGCCATAAACTCGGGAGCTCTATCGTTTGCAGTACCGACAAAACCAAAACTCTTTCTACCAAGTGAAATCAAATGTTCTGTCACTTGTAAGCCACCATGAAAATTATCGCAACCTATCGACGTTGTTTTTACACTTTGCGTTTCTGCACCCCAACGAACAAATGGTGTACCATGTGCGACTAACTGTTCAAGTTTGGATTCATAGTCTTTAAAGTCACCATAGCCTAATAAAATTAAACCATCTGCTTTATTACTATCTTTGAACACTGAGTTCCAATCAGCATTTAACTCTTGAAAAGAAACTAATAGATCGTAGCCCAGCAACGTACACTCGCGCGTAATACTGCCTAACATAGATAAAAAGAATGGATTAACTAACGAGTCATCGCTTGTCGGATCTTCAAATAAAAGTAAAGCAAGCGTCATACTCGTTTGGGAGCGTAAGCTACTGGCATTTTTATCTACGGTGTAATTTAACTCAATCGCAATTTCTTGCACTTTTTTACGCGTTTCTTCACTAACAAGAGGACTGTTTCTCAACGCTCTTGAAACTGTAGACTGGGACACCCCAGCTCGATACGCAATATCGAATGACGTAGCTTTACCTTTCATTTATCAATCACTTAATTGTAATTCAAACGGCTTTAATCGAAGATTCTAGCGGCAATAGTGGGCACTGTAAAACATTATTTAATTATAATTTCAAGAGGAAAGTTAACAATGAATACGTATTCAAAGAAGTGTTATTAGCGAAAACAAGTTTAACGAGTCACAAGTAAGGGTTCAAGATTTTTGTTCTGTCTGGATCAAAACGCAAACCGCGTAAACCTTGGCCCTTACTTACTTTTTATTGAACTAATTGCCTAACCAATGACTATAACCCGTTAGCAAACCGGCTTTCTTTGGCTATCTCACTTTCACGGATCTGAATAAAAGCTTTGCTGTATTCAATCAAGAATCGCAACCCTTCATCTAGCCTTCTCTTCATAAAGTCTTTTTCCGCTATGTATTCACCTTGTTTTGAGATAACTGTATTTACCTTGTCCAATACAGTACTTATCGGAAGATAATTGATCATACTGTTTTTATAAGTCGATGCTCTCATCTCAACTATTGGATAACGACCGCCAGTTCCTGAAGACACACCTACAATATAAGCAGGTTTGTGTTTAAACACATTACCAAATAGAAAAAACAAATTTTTCACAGCTGGCGGTACCATGCCGTGCCACTCAGGCACAACAAAAACAAAACCATCAGCGTTTGCCAATTGTTGTTTCTGTTCAGACACAACCGTTTCGTCCATTCCTTCCTGCCACAGAGGTAACTCAAGTTGTGCTAAGTCAAAAATCGACGTTTCACCATTCGGTGATATTTCCGTTAATTGCGATTTTAAATACTCAGCAACATGACAAGAAGCAGCATCCTCTCGCGTACTGCCAGAAATAATACAAAGTTTCATAAGGTTCCTCGACCGATTAGTTTAGTTGAGTGTATTGTAGTCCCACAGCCCTGTCAGCCCCTGTTAATCAAACAGATTTAATTCAGCGTTCAACAATATTTACAGGTTATTTTGCCAATATTTGGTTCTTTAAACTGAAATTGGTGAGCTATTAACTATTGGAGTTGCCATAGGTAAATTTATTGAGTGATGAATCTATAAAAAAGAACTCTGGCTCAGCTCTACTTTTTTATTCATAATGGACAGATTAACAAGTGCTTTCGTCTTAAAAATGAAAGACTTGAAATTAAAATTAAACATGTACCTGAACATTACTAGACTACACTGAGTAATATTCGAATAAAAATATACTAAAAATAAAGGCATGCTCTATGACTAATAATCAATTTACACCGGTTCATTGGCTTGACCATTGGGCTGAAAAGACGCCAAAGAAGATCTTTTTACAACAGCCCAAAAGTCGACATATTGAAACTCATAATTGGCAGCAAGTTAAAACTCAAGTCGAAAATGTAGCGGCCTCTCTACACAAATTAGGACTATCAAAAGGAGATAAGGTAGCAATTCTTGCTAAAAACTGTGCGGAATGGATCATGGCTGATTTGGCCATCATGCGTGCAGGCATGGTCAGTGTTCCTATCTACCCGACTGCCAATGCCGATACTGTGCAATATGTTTTAGAGCACTCGGAGTCTAAAGCGGTATTCATCGGAAAATTAGATAAGCCTCAAGAAGTAGAGTCCGGTGTAATCGGCTCGGTCATTCGCTTGTCATTAGGATATCAAAGCCTAGCTTGCCAGTATGACTGGGATAAGTTGCAAACATTAGCTGACAGTCCCTTGCCCGAGTTTTACCCAGACCTCGATGACTTAATGACAATAAGTTATACCTCAGGCAGTACTGGCAACCCTAAAGGCGCTATGATCAAATACCGAGCATATGCATGGGCGAATGATAAAATTGTTGATATTTTGCAGTTAGACGAACACGAGCGTTTTCTTTCTTATTTGCCATTAGCGCACATTACCGAACGTTGTTTAGTTGAAGGTGCAGCTTATCAAAGCAATATGACCTTGTACTTTACAGAATCCCTTGAACACTTTGTTGAAGACTTAAAGTACGCGCAACCTACGGTATTTTTCTCAGTCCCACGCCTGTGGAGTCTGTTCCAGAAAAACATCATTGATAAAATTGGCGAGAGCAAACTCAACTTACTGCTGTCAATTCCATTAGTCTCCTCTTTAATTAAACGAAAAATTCAAAAAGGTCTTGGCCTGAATAAAGCGAGGATCGTAGCGTCAGGTTCTGCGCCCATTTCGCCTGCACTTATCCGGTGGTATCAGGGCGTTGGGTTAGATATTTGCGAAGCTTGGGGCATGACCGAAAACTGCATTTATGCCATTGGCAACTTTCCGTTTAACGATTCTATGATAGGGACTATTGGATATGTGCTTCCGGGCTGTGATGCAAAAACCACAGATGAAGACGAGTTGTTATTCAAAAGTGAAGGGTTGTTTGACGGTTATTACAAAAACGACGAAGCAACTAAAGAAGCGTTTACTGAAGACGGTTATTTCAAAACTGGCGACTTAGTTAAAATTGATGACACAAATGGTGCAGTGACTATTATTGGCCGTGTCAAAGACAACTTTAAAACTGCTAAAGGTAAGTTTGTCTCACCTGTGCCTATCGAAAAGAAACTGGCGCAAGACTCACATATTGAACTCTTATGTATTGTTGGTTCAGGCATGGCCGCCCCCGTAGCATTAGTGCAGTTATCGGAAGGTGCATCCGCCTTGCCAAAACAACAAGTTGCCGCATCATTAAAAGAGACATTAGTTGCAGTTAATAATAATCTTGAGTCGCATGAAAAAATCGGCGCTGTTGTCGTCGTTAACGAACCATGGACACCTGAGAATGAAGTGTTAACGCCAACGCTTAAGATTAAACGCCATGTATTGCATCAACAGTTTTCTGAACGTGTTGAAGAACTAAAAGGTGAAAAAGTTATTTGGGAAACTGACTTATAATCTACTCCCTTAAATAATAAGTACAAAAAATAAAAAAGGAGCTTAAGCTCCTTTTTTATTGCCTAAATTTATATTAATAAAATCAATCTATAAGTCACGCATAGCCTGCTTGAGCAAAATTCAGAGAAATTTGTTCTAACGCCCCATATCCCTTTGACTAAACTGATAGGTGTCAATTTAACGAACAATATAAAGCTAGTTAAATGACGACCTGTAAAGATTATTTTGAGACGTTACGCTCTTTGGAGGTTGTATGAATAAAGTCACTATTAGCTTAGCCGGTGTAATTAACCAGCACCTAAGGAATGGCAATGTATTAGGTGCATCTGAGTTTATGACAGACGCCCACATGCCATTTGATCAGCAAGATCGAATATTTGCAGCCATTAGCCATTTGAAAAAACCGAGTGAGTCAAAGATCAGCATTATTATAGAACAAGCTGGCCTGAACCCTGATAGCGAATGGCTTTGCCGATAAAGTAGATTTATCAAACAGATAAATAAACAGCAGCAAACTAACTGTTTTTAATTACTTGCTGCTGTAACTTTTGTACTTTGTCTCGTAACGCCGCTGCTTTCTCAAACTCTAAATCTTTAGCAAATTCCAACATTTGTGATTCTAACGACTTAATTTCTTTTGCTAACTCTGCAGGTGATTTGTTTTGGTAGTCAGCTAGTCCTTCACGGACTAGGATTTTTTGCGCCGCGTTTTGAGTATAGATGTTGTTGTCGTTTGCAGCATCTACGCTGTCGTCCCCCACATCCATAATGTCTGTGATCTTTTTATTTAATGCCTGAGGTGTAATTCCATGAAGCTCGTTGTGCGCTTTTTGCTTTTCACGGCGGCGATCAGTTTCATCAATCGCCCTTCTCATCGACTTGGTTACTCTGTCTGCGTACAAAATAGCTTTACCGTTAACGTTACGTGCGGCACGGCCTATGGTTTGGATTAAAGAACGATCAGAACGTAAAAAACCTTCCTTATCGGCATCCAAAATTGCGACTAAAGACACTTCTGGCATATCAAGGCCTTCTCGCAACAGGTTAATTCCGACTAAAACATCAAACTTGCCAGCGCGTAAATCTCGAATGATTTCAATACGCTCAACCGTATCAATATCTGAATGCAAATAACGAACTTTAATATCGTGATCCGCCAAATAATCCGACAAATCTTCCGCCATGCGTTTGGTAAGCGTAGTAGCTAACACACGTTCATTTTTCTCGACTCTTAGCAATATTTCTGACATCAAGTCATCCACTTGAGTCGCGATAGGCCGCACTTCAATTTCAGGGTCCAAAAGACCTGTAGGACGAACCACTTGCTCTGCTACCTCATCACCACTTTGCTCCAGCTCATAATTTCCAGGCGTGGCTGATACATAGATAGTTTGCGGAGCTAAACGCTCAAACTCATGAAAACGCAAAGGTCGATTGTCTAACGCCGATGGCAAACGAAAACCGTATTCTACTAGGTTTTCTTTACGCGAGCGGTCACCTTTATACATGGCACCTATTTGCGATACGGTCACATGAGACTCGTCAATGATCAATAAGCCATCTGCTGGAAAATAATCAATCAAAGTTGGTGGTGGTTCGCCTGGGTTTCGGTTAGACAAGTATCTAGAATAGTTTTCGATGCCAGAGCAATAACCAAGCTCTTGCATCATTTCGATATCAAACAATGTACGCTGACTAATCCTTTGCTCTTCTATTAACTTATTCAGATCTTTCAGCTGTTTCTTGCGCTCACGTAACTCTTCCTTGATCTCTTCAATAGCCGACATGATCTTGTGACGAGGCGTCACATAATGCGTTTTTGGAAACACTGTCGCACGAGTTACTTTGCGCTCAAGCGCACCTGTTAGAGGATCAAAGCTAGTGATTTGCTCTATTTCTTCATCAAACAATTCAACTCGAAGCGCATAACGGTCTGAGTCGGCTGGGAAAATATCGATAACATCACCGCGCACACGATAACAACCACGCTGAAAATCGATGTCATTGCGGGTGTATTGTAACTCCGCTAATCGTAACAATATTTTTTTGTGATCTACGATGTCACCAACGCGCAAATGCAGCAGCATTTTCATGTAAGATTCAGGATCACCCAAACCATAGATTGCCGACACCGACGCAATAATAATTACGTCACGACGCTCCATTAATGCTTTAGTCGCTGAAAGCCGCATTTGTTCAATGTGTTCATTGATTGACGCGTCTTTTTCAATAAAGGTATCAGTCGACGCAACATAAGCTTCCGGCTGGTAATAGTCATAATAAGAGACAAAATACTCAACCGCATTGTTGGGGAAAAACTCTTTCATCTCACCATACAACTGAGCAGCTAGAGTTTTATTGTGAGCCATGATCAATGTAGGACGTTCTACTCTTTTGATCACATTTGCCATGGTGAAGGTTTTACCGGTTCCGGTTGCCCCCAATAAAGTTTGATAAGCTAGACCGCTCTCCAACCCTTCAACTAATTGTTCAATCGCAGTTGGTTGATCGCCTGCAGGTTCATATTGGCTATTTAGCGTAAACGGCTTTTCAACTTTTTCAAATTCGTTATTCATAGTCGTAAATCCAATCAAACCGCTAAGGTTGGTTCTTCATCGTCCGTTTTTGCCGGCAACGAGCGTGTAAACCAAACGTAAGAAATAATAGCGGTAAACACGTTACCAATCAAAGCACCAACAAACAGGCCCGTTAGTCCAAAATAAAGAGAACCTAAATAAGCAAAAGGAATGTAAAAAATAAATAGTCGAACAATCGACAACACCAAGGCACTCATAGGTTTATGCAACGCATTAAATGAAGAGTTAGTCAAAATGATAATACCTTGTAAACCATAACCTAACGGTAAGGTCCAAATGAACAATTTTATAACTGACATCACCTCAGGATCATCTTTGCCAAATGCCAACGCAATATAACCAGCCGTAACCAATAACAGCAAATAAACTGCAAACTGCCACAACAAAACAAATCGAATGACCTGTTTGTAAGCTTGCTCTACACGCTGCCAATTACCGGCACCAAAGTTCTGACTAATAAAAGGAGGTAGTGTCATTGAAAGTGCAAGCACAACCATGCTTGCAATAGACTCAATACGAGTACCAACACCAAAACCTGCGACAGCAGCATTACCGTGCCCTGCAATCATTGCGGTCAAAACGGCCATGGCAATAGGCGTTAACATGTTTGCTCCAGCTGCCGGTAAACCTATTTTTAATATTCGACGCGCTATAACAAAAAACTCATCAAGCGGAATAAAGTTAATACTTATTAACTTTTTCTTTACTGACAAAATATAAAAAATAACAACAAAACCCACTGCCCATGCAATTACACTAGCGATCGCTGCGCCCTTAATACCAAGCTCTGGAAACGGGCCTAAGCCAAAAATTAAAAGAGGATCTAAGATTGCGTTAATCAGACCACTGCCAGCCATTAACATACTCGGTGTTTTGGCATCTCCTGACGCACGAAGCACAGCATTGCCAACCATAGGGGACATTAAAAACACGGCACCTAAGTACCAAATATCCATATAGTCATGGATCAAAGGCATTAATTCAGGCCCGGCTCCTAAAGCACTGAAAATAGTATCGGTGAAATAAAATGTAACCGATGCCAACAGTGCCACTAATATAAAGGACAATACTAACGCCCCAAAGCCGTCATTTTTCGCTTCTTCAATTCGCCCGCTGCCGCGCACTTTTGCGATAACCGCTGAAGTTCCTATGCCTAGACCAATCGACAAACTAATAATGGTGAAAGTTACCGGAAACGTAAATGAAATAGCGGCTAACGGTTCAGTACCCAGTAACCCAATAAAAAACGTGTCGATTAAATTAAACGACATTAACATAACCATGCCAAACATAACCTGGCTAGTCATTTTCTTTAAAACGGGAGCAATGGGCGCGGTGAGTAAATCTTGATTCGCTGACATATAAAACTTATTAAGGCCTATTTATACACTATTAAGGAGAAACACCATTTTGATCATTAAGTGAGAAAGCCGTGCGCTAACTTACACCAAACACATAAACAAGCTATAGATTGGCTTAATTACTTGCAATGACTGCTTTGCAAAGTAACAAAATCAAGCTCATTTTAACATTCTAAAACAGCTAAAGACGACAGAAACACCGTCCCTAACATTCTAAAGTTAAAGCCAATCGATTGTTAGCCTAATTTATCATTTATTTAGAAATTAATTCCCCGTCAACTCACCTTCGCAGACAATTTTATTCGAAGTGCCAATAATCAAGCATTTCTAATCATTACATTAAAATATGTAAGCTTTTGTTCACATGTCAAAATGACCAATATGTGACTGTGGTGAAAATTCATACCAAGAATACAAAAAACCAACAAAACATTAGTAACCACTTGTTTTATAATAACTTTTATTTTTTTGTGATTTTTTTATAAATTCTCTATTGACACCCGTTTTTACTGGGCTGCAGCAACATATTACAAAGTCATTCACAGAGTTATCCACAAAAACAGTGGATAAAATGCTACAGACCTTTATTTATGGGAATTTAAAAAAAACGCACCAAAATGATACGAAAATGGTTGACCAAATACGCCTTATACTAGTGCAATATAGATGCCCAAATTTTTACATTGAGTCGTGCAAAATTAACGCAAAACACGTGCAAAAATTCACAACAAAAAACAAACTTGTTTAATTCATATACAAGAACACCATCTGTTTGCTTACGAACTGAGCAATTGAACTAAAATCTTGTACTTGAATGACAAAAGGTGTTGACAGCCACCACACTCGTAATTAAGATTGCGCCCCGTTGTCAAACGACGATAGTTCCCCCTTAGCTCAGTTGGTTAGAGCGACGGACTGTTAATCCGCAGGTCCCCCGTTCGAGTCGGGGAGGGGGAGCCAATTTTGATTATTCAAAATAACATCCTCTGTTTGATCTCGTATAAAGTTCCCCCTTAGCTCAGTTGGTTAGAGCGACGGACTGTTAATCCGCAGGTCCCCCGTTCGAGTCGGGGAGGGGGAGCCACTT
>JABXID010000067.1 GCA_013373245.1 Gammaproteobacteria bacterium | reverse complement strand
CTTTTTAATATCCTGTTCACTGTATCCACGATTTAATAAACCTTGGATAAAATCAGGAAAATACGACACATCCATTAGTCCGCGCGGCAATGAATCGCCTACCCCATCGTAATCTGAGCCTATGCCTATATGATCAATTCCCACTAGATCACGAACGTGATCTACGTGGTCTAACACCGTATCTAAACTTGCGTACGGATATGGATTATTTTTACGATACAACTCTTCGATTTTGTCTGCTTTTTCTTCGCCCCATTTGGTGCCGGCATCTTTCATCTTTTTGGATAAGGTATCACTCCATTGGCGCGTGGTTGCGGATACAAAGCTAGAACCAAAATTAATTTGAATAACTCCACCATTATTGGCCAGCGCTTTTATCATATCGTCATCCATATTGCGCTCAAACCCAGGAGTAAATTTGCGTAATGACGAATGAGAGGCGATCACTGGTGCTTTGGTAATTTTCAGCGTTTGATAAAACGCAGCATCCGACACGTGAGAAATGTCGATCATCATGCCCATTTTATTCATTTCTACCACCAACTGCTTGCCAAAAGGACTTAACCCTTGCCATTGACGACGTAAATCATAAGATGAGTCTGAAATGTGGTTAGATAACGAATGAGATAAGGTTACATAACGAATGCCGCGCTCATAAAACATCTTTAAGTTGTCGAAGCTGTTAGCAATAGGACTGCCATTTTCCATGCCCATAGGCAGCGAGATAACGCCTTTTTTAAATTGCTCTTCTACATCTTTGCTTGAGTAAGCAACGGCAAATTTATCCGGTGCGCGGTAAGCAATCGCCTCCACAGAGTCAATCAATTGATGCGCAACTTTCACTCAATAATCTTTACCTGGCGCTTCATACGTTGCTGGAATATAAATCGACATAAATGGCGCATTTAAGCCACCAGCCATTGCTCGCGGATAGTCAAAGTCGCCACCATTTGTAGCCTTGGTGACATCGACCCACTTTTTATGCACACGATAAGGAACATCGATGTGACTGTCTAAAATAATGGTTTCTTTAGCGATGCGGCGCGCTTGTTCAGAGACCTCTATGGCTGAAACTAAAGAAGAAAAGGCCACTAGTATGGCTATTGCACTTAAAGTTTTAGTTCTTTTCATAAATTATTATTTGTTAACCACGATAAACGTAATAGTGTAAAAAACTGCATTATGCGTCAATCAAAAATTAAAGGTGATTCCGGCATAAAGATTGCTTTAAATGTTTTAGTTATTCGGCTAATAAATTGAAGTGTCAAACTATGAAACTGAAACCATTATTTTTGGCTGTATTTTCAGCCTCACTCGTCACTGGGTGTACAAGTAATTTGATATCAGAGCAGTCTATGTGCTTTGACGATAACGGTGACTATGTAGAATGTAGAGACTTAAAAACACCTAATTCTGGCATGCCAATTAATGCAGCGCAAGGACTGGGGAAATACACCACAGCTCCATATTCAGATCCTAGCTTGTTCAAAACGACACTTCACTTTCAATTATTAGGAGAATATGTTGAGCAAATTGCGATGGAGCTCAAAGATAACTTTATGTCAGAAAGACAAGAAGGCCCCATCGTTATAACGTCAATTGTTGATTTAGATAATTCTTTACAGAATACTTCACTATTAGGCAATCAAATAAGCGAGCTTTTTTATACAGAGTTGCAGGATATTGGATTCCATGTGTCCGATCATAAGGTGACAAATTTCATAAAAATAAATCGTAGAGGCGATACAGTAATGTCTCGCGATATCCAAGAGCTGAAAAAAAATCTTAATATTGGGTATGTATTAACAGGAACACTAAGCCAAAATAAACTAGGCATTACTGCCAATATAAGAATCGTTTCACTATCAACAAACCGAGTTGCAGCAAGCGCAACTAAGCTGCTCCCTCAAGCAATTGTGAACAACTACTAATATCTGTGATAAAGTGCTAGCTATTAAGTTAGCACTTTAACTGCACTATTATCACAAGCCTATTTTAGTTCTTGCTCTATTTCTCTTATTACTAGCTCATTCACTACAAGACTAACAAAGCTGTCCATTCGAAGTTTAAACACTGCCTTAAACATCAACACTGCAAGCAGCTATATCACGAATTGGATAGATAATTTCAGCGTTGATATCAACAAATAACAACGCTTCAGTATTTCCGAATAAATAACCAGAAGGAGCTTCTACTAACAATCCATCATACAGAAGCTTAACTTGCCCTTTTACTGATATAGACGCCTTGCCATCTCTGAGTGAAACAATAGTTCCAAAGCTATTATCTGAATAGGTACAAACCCCCATCCCTTTGTATAAGTCTATTTTTTTTGCTTTCTGCCAACCTTTTACAATTGAACCTTCTAGCTCAACAAGTTCATTTTCCAGCTCAACAGTATTGGCCATTGCAATTTCATCTTTGCTTAGTTCATTGTCAGATAACCAATGCTCCCTTGGCTTTTCAGCAGAATCCCAATCATCTGGTAAATCTCTATTATCAAAGGCTACCCCAAACTTACTGAGTCTTCTCGAATTAGAGGGGTTCAACTCTACGCTCTTTGTTTTGGTGAACTTAACTAACATGTCAGAAGTTAGCAACGACTTAAACTTTTGAGAAAACTCACTTAATGAGTTTTGAGACTCTAGATTTACCCGAATATAGTCTAAATACTCCTTTAACGAGCCTTCTGATGCCTCTCTAAATACCTTAATTAACTCATCTATAGTTTTCCAGTCGCCAAAAAAGGTGAATAGGTCACCTTCATTTTGTTTCACAAACAATGATAAGTTTGCTTCTTTTTCTACTGAGGAAATTTTTCTTAATAACTCACACTGAACACCACACACTGATTTTGAACCAATATTGGGTGAAAACATATCTAGTTTACTACCTACGTCATGAACTCTTGATAAACGAACATTTTGAATGTCGTAACTACCGAACTCATCTCCCTTCATCACCTCTGCTGTTACAGTATATCCCATGTCTCTTAGGGTTAAACTGGTATGACGAACCAATTCCTGCCACTTGGCGTTCTCATTGACAAATGCATCACTTGGCTCATTCCTCAATGATTGGCAAGCACTTACCAAAAAAGATAAAAGACAAAAAGCTGTTAACTTTAAGGAACTTCTTGCCATGTTATTCCTCCAGTCATATCAATAGAGTACACTCCATTTGCAGCAAATGGGCTAGACAAAATTAAATTACCTCCAAATACAATATTGATAATCCCCGACGCCCCAGAATCAACAGTATGGTTTGCTCCTGGCACTATATCTATATCTACTGCATCAGATGTGATTTTTCCGATGGGCTCGAACCTGAGGCTATCACCTTCAGGCACTCGTTCATTTACTCTAATGATGTAGTCTTTATTCTTTGCGCCAAATAAACGGTAATAAGCGACTGTTCCCGTTTGACCGCCTATACACAATTGCGAGCCAGCCATAGGAGAGAGAGCACCAGTTTCATAATCCATTTGACATGTGCCTGAGATAGGTAACAACTCTTTAAAATCTAAAGTACTTAATTCCACAATAAAAGGTTCAGCAAAGGTCGAAAAGCTCAAGAATAACGATAGAAATACTTTTTTCATTTTATTCTCCTGTTGTAGTTAATTTATAAAAGTCAGACTTCACAACAAAACCATCGAGGCCAGAGTTGCTTAACAAGTCATCAGCTTCCCCTTTGCTCGCTTGTACTGAGCTAATTATACAATACCATTCAACACCATTTACTAACTTAATCGCTATATACAGTTCACTTTCAATGTTTAAACTTTCCTTTACGGCGCTCATACCATCAATAGACTTCGCTGCAGCAAATTGAACAACCCAGCCATCTGTCAAAGTCGAAGGAGTTGCATTCGACTGTTGGTTTGTATCGACAACATCAGGCTCAACTATTTTTTCAGCCTCACCGGAAATGGCTTCAGCCTCTAACTGCTGACTTTCCGTTTCTGAGGGAGTAATAAATTCAGCGCCCACTTTGTATATTTTAAAAACCTGATTAGAGTAGCGTTCCTCAGCCACCTCTTGTGCTTGCTCTAATGAATCAAATTCTCCAGCTTTTATTCTAAAGATTTTGTTGCCGTCACTTAATTCATCTTCAATTACTTCGGCAGACTCATTGACCAACTTTGCATCTTCGACAGAGGCGTATCCGCCAATGAAAAGCAAGTAAGTGCCACTTGCAGTGTCTAAACTCAAATTAACGGCTGAGTTAAGTCCATACTTGTAATTATTAGAACCTTTATCAGCTTCATTTAAGGCCTGTCTCAACCTCTTTCTTTCTTCACTTTTTATCTCATAAACTTGTTTTTTATAAGAAATATCATCTAAAGAATCCAGTGAATGAGGTGCCAGGAAGTTACCATCTGGCTGTAAATGTATGAACCTATTGTCAGGGTCATTTATCGTCGATATGTAATTTTCTTCTGTTAGTTCAATGTCTATAACTTCAGGCTTGTCAGTGTCTTGAGTTCTAGATAACAAAAGGTTAGGGAGCACTACAAAACCACCTTTAGCTGGCGTTTTGAAATTTATCGATTCAACAGAAGAGTATAAACCTCTACTTTCAAGGTTTTCACTTTTCACAGAGACTTTGTATTGACCAGGGGTTAAATTGACGAAACTAACATACCCGTCAATATCAGACTCAGTTTCATATGTATAACCTGTTACCGTGTTTTCTGCCACAACGGTAACGTTTGGAATGTTTAAGAGGCTTTCCCCTTCTTGCAATAAAACAAACAGTTCAATTTCTGTTGTTAAATAAAATGGTAAGTTCACCCGCTGTAAAGAGCCAGGGTGGCTATATACTACATAGTCGTTGTTTATAGTATTCGCCCCATTTTCCCATTTGGATTGCAAGGTAAACGTTTTGTTGGGAGTATTAAATAACCTTACTTGGCCTTTACTATTAGTCGCACTTCCAACCCAAGCTCTGTTACCTGAGAAAGTCACTCCCGGCAAATCTAAATCCAATACATCCGGTACACCATTTAATCGCCTGTCTAAATACGCATGCACGTCTAAGACTCCCGAGCTACGCCCACCGTAACCAGTTAATTTAATTCGATTATTAAAATAATCATAACCAAAGTTAACTCTTATACCTGCAGATAACCGCCAGTTATCAGCTGAGTCATATCGCGAGCTGAAAATAAATTGGTGTGTAGGCCTAACCAATGAAAAGTTATACCCAACACCATACAAATATTCGTTGTCGAACTGCCTTAACACAGATGCACTAAATACATGGCGATTTTCCCAGCGATCGTTTAGGGAGTAGTTGCCCGAGACGTTAATGCTTTGTTCGACTAGGTTATTATCTTCGTCTAGCTCATATGGAATGGTAGCTACGACTCTCAGCCCATCTGCAACCCTAGAACTGACACTTAGAACACCATTTGTTAAATCCTCTCCATCATTAAACTCTCTGTAAGACAACTGATTAGATATCGAAAATAAAGTCGTGTTAAAGCTGGTTCTATAGCTTATTCCCTGATCGCGCCCGCCATTCAGGCTATCCTCATAAAACAAGTTGAGGTTATGCAGTGTCCTTCCCAGTCGAATATTATATTTAGTTTCTAACGACGATATAGTTTCTGAATCATCAAGTTCACCATTACTTTTTATAGAGTCATATGATAAGGAAAAGTTATCAAATGCAGTGAAAATAGATTGAGTTGCTAGAGATGCTTGCTGAGAAACTGATTGCTCAGAATAAGATAGATTGTGCTGTAACAGCCAGCCGGGTACTGTTACCCTGTTTGATAGGTTACCTGATGCTACAACATCGTCCCCTTCCTCCCCACTTCTTAATAACCTCACTGAAGAACCTATACTCCAGTTATCAAAAACGCCGTAATTAGCACTGACACTCATAGCGTCTATATCAAATGAATCCGAGTTTATATCTAATAATGAGCTGTCGTACTCTTCAAATGACAGGTACATACTATGGTCACCTTCAGAGAGCGAATTTTTTTCAACTCTAACATTGTGATAAAGGGCTTGTTCTTCACCATAAGGGCCAAACAGTAATAACTTAAACTCATTCGCACCAAAATAAACTTCTACGTCCTCGAACACTAATACCCCATCGTCAGGAACAGTCCTAGTTTCGAGATATACACCATTGTGAAATACATCAACCTCCCAGCCTGGCGTTGCACTCTTTGTAAAGCTAGTCGCCATATTCTGATGTACACTATCGCTCTGATTATATCCGAATTTCACCCCTAAACCTTTACTAACTCTTTCTTGACTCGTTTGATCGCGCAACCAAATATCGCCAAAACTATAATAGTCCCAAACACCTAATAACTTCTCTCCTTGATAACTTGGGTACCGCGAAAAAGTTAATCTACTGTTGGTTTCTTCTTCGTCGCTCAATAACGTGAATTCGGTTGAGTGGTACATTAAGTCAGACACAGTTTGAACTAGAGCATTGTAGGTAGTTTTGCTTTTGGTACTTCTCATATCCAATGTTGCAGAACCTGTTGGTACAGTAAAAGCTCTATATTCATCAGGAATTGTGATTGCTAAGTTTCCAGAAGAAGTAGTAGCAGTAGTAGACGTATCAGCTTCAGCTCTAAAGTTCTGATATTGCCTTTGCTTTGATTGATTTTGAATTAACTGATATGGAAAAACTTCCTGATGGCCAGATAGGTCCAAAATTAATCGTGCAGTATTCACTGTAACTTGAGAACCGAATGCCTCTTCTATAATCTCAGTAGAAATAAAGTAATAAACGTCATCATAAAACCAGTCGCCAGTATCACTTCGATTGTCGCTTAGCAAAAACTCCCCAGGGGACTCTAAAAAATCAATCGTCAACGCTGGCTTGTTAAACCGGTATTTAATTCTAAGGCCTTCAAGCAATGGTGTAATTGCGACATATACTTTGTCGCCGACCCTGTACGCATCTACACCTCTTACAGCTGGTTTTTTATTGTCTGTTATATCGAATATAAAAAAGTCAGCTTGTTCAATGGCTGCACTAGATAATGCATCTAGCTCTTTGCTTTGGGACTGGGTGGAAAAACACACAGCACACGCAAACATTAGGATTTTTATATAACTTGACATAACAGACTCGAACTATCACTCAACTAGTTTCTGTGTTTTTAATTCCCCACCAAAACTAGAGTTTTCTATAAAGGAAACTATAAATGGCGGAGTCGCTCCTGCTGGCACTGGTATAAATTTACTCATTTCTGGCACACTCGGGTATATAGTCATATCAGCTGTACTTGTAACAAGGGCACCTGATGCTCTTTCTGTCACTTCAAACCGACCAGTTACCGCTCTGGCACCAGTAGTTTGAATTTTGGAATCAATTCCATTCTCTTTCAATTCGGTATGAGTTATCGTTACAGTTTCTCTAACGTCATTCGTTCTGACAACTAAAGGAATATGGTGCGCTACTACCATGGACAAATTAACTTGTTCTGCGGCGTCATCCATAACCATATTTTTTTTGTCGGTACACTTAAGCTTAATTAATCCGTAAAATTCTCCGAGCTTACTATTTGGTCGTCTTCGATATACAAACTTTACTTTTTGATTAGCTCTCGGTTCTAAAGAAAACCGCTTAGGCGCAAAACGAACTAATGAAGCTACATTGTTATCAGATTCATTGGTCGCTTTTTGCATATAGCCCAGAGAATCAATCACTGCAGGGACTACCTCAACCGAGCAGCTTTGGGCTTTATCTTCATTTTCGAAAACTGACAATGAAGCAACGGAGCTTTCTTTTGGGTGCAGATAAACCCTAATAGTATCAAAAGTTACTGCATTTACAGCTACAGACAACATACCTGCACACGCAAAAAAAACAAAACATAAAACTTTACTGAGATACTTCATCACTCCCCCTTTAAATCGAATTTATAAATTTCTGAGCCACCGTAACTTTTGTTTTCTTTAAACACAATTTGACTGCCATTTTCATCAGCATTTGATATGCCAAAAGTAAAGTCTTTGTACTCCATTTCAGGGTACAACGCGACATTTCTTTCCAACATTTTAACAGTCTTACCGGTTTTATCTTGCAGGATAATATCGCCCACAAATGATCGATTGCCATTGTGTTGCAAACGGAAGCTTATCTTATCAGCCTGCTTTCTAATGTTTTCAAAAGACACGCTTGCTTGATAACTGCCATTTTTGTGGCTTCTGATCACCATAGGTACATTATGACTGATAACTGGTGTCAGGCCCGTTGTTTGTTTTTGTTCGATACAAGTAATACTGGCATACACTCTTAACTCAACTGGCTCTGTGTTTGGACGACGTCTTAAATTAAATGCAACGCTCTGCCAAATATTTGGCGCTATTTCGAATTGTCGAGGAGAAAAACGAAACCAAGGTTTAACTTTATCTACATGAAATTTTTGCTCTTGCTCGCTTAATTGAACAGGTGTGGCTCCTGGCCCATATTTTTGATGCGAAAAACTAATATTGCACTTTTCAGTGTATATGGAATTGTTTTTTAAAGGGAATTTAATATTACTTTGTTCCGGTCCTAAGAATATACGATAGGTGCTTAGAGAGGCGCTAATTGATTTAAAACTGCAACTAACGAGTGTAATTAATAAAATTATAGAGAGGGTATTTGGTTTTTGAAATATCATATGCAACTCATACATGGTTTACTCATTTAGAGTAAACCATGCATAACTTGCACCAACTTATTGATACACTACATTAATATCAAAAGTCGTCGTATACGATTGTTCTGCAGTAAGCGCTTGTTGGTTGGTAATTTTACCCCCAACAATTACGCGGTTTGTTCCCGCTGCAGAAAACGCATTAAGTGCACCTGAGGCTACTATACCTGTATCTGCAACACCATCTACGAACGCGTTTCTGATTTGAGCTGCAGTACCTGGGTTATTTGCAAAATCAGTGATATAACCTGCTGGTTCAAATAAAATTTCAGTTGCTGCGCCAGCAGCTACAGTAACGGAAATAGTTGCACCTGGGCTAGAACTAATTTCATAAACACCCGGCTGAGCATCAGCCGCACCTAAACAATCTGATGACAACTCACCACCCGCAGGATCTGTCGTACCATCGTCCGGAGCACCGGTTGCTGATGCATCGACATCAAAACCTTCGTCACTAACTAATAAAGAACCACCTGCCGAAGTTGACATAACACATTCATCAGCTTGAGAAAGCGTCAACACATTACCAAAGTCAATATCTTTGACATTAGTTACTGTTATCTCTGGCACAGTTTCAAACACTAACGGCACTGTTACATCGGTTGCTTGAGCTAGGCTAGCCGTTGTAAGTAGAGAAACTATTGCACTCTTTTTTAATAAATTTAAAGTTTTCATAGTAATTCCTTATTCGTAAGTTACTTGAACAGTGATGTTACCTGCTACAGGCGTACCGTTAGCGACACCGGCACCAGTTATAGTCAACTGACCACCTAACAACAATCTAGCTTTACCAGCTATCGCAGTGTATTCGTCCGCTGCATCATTGTTTTCATCTGCAACTGCCATTTTAACGCCTGAGATTGTATTAAGACCGTCAAAATCTGTACATTCATCTGTATCATCATCTGAAGCACCAGAGAATACCGTGACACAAGACTCAGCTCCAGGTACCCAAGTGTAACCAGTCTCTACCAAGTTCGGAATACTAACTTGAACCGTCGCAGTATCTGCACCGTCAATTTCTAACATGTAAGCAGAGATACCATCTGAAGAGTCAGCGGCTTCACAAGCTGTACCACCAATAGCCCAGTTATCGTCACCGTCATCGGTACCATCCCAGTTTTGGTCAAGCAATAGTGTCGAATCCAAAACAACTGATTTAGCTTGCATTGTACAAGTGCTGCCGATAGCCTGTCCTTTAATACCTGTACCAAAGTTTAACTCAGTGAAACCAGCCACAGGATCAACACTTACATCGGCAATTGCGCCGGCGCTAACGTTAAACGTTTCACTACTAGCATGAAAGGCATTACCCAAGCCCAGTATTAAGGCACTTGCTAGTAGCGTCTTTTTCATTTCAAATTTTGGTTGCATAACAACCCTCCTATCTAATCAAATTTAGTAATGACTCTGAAAGAAAATCACCAATTAATTTTCTAACATGATTATTTATCGTCTGGGTATATAAAAGCTTTAGTTTTTTTTTATTTTTTTATTTTTTGTTGGTCATTACTTTAAACGACAGTGCCCTACAACACTAGTAATAGATACCATCCCGACCATTAACTGAAGTAACCATTGTTGCGATATCATTAGGTATTGCACCTTGAGCACTTGCCACAATAGCTTTTGATTTTATTCCAACAACTCTAGCATTTACTAAAATCTCGTCTTGCTGCTCAACTAGTGTACCTGTTAAAACATATCGTATAGGTAAATCACCGGAAAGTTCCAAATAGTCTTGGGTTAATGCCAGGCTACCTTGCGGTGAAACTCTTATATAATCTGTTAGTTTATAATCGACAACCGGGATTCCGAGTTTGTGAACTTCATGTGTAAAAGCTTCGGCTAATTGCTTACCTAACAAAGTAGACTTTTGATAGTCACCACCTAAAAATACAAAGTCAGCTACTGCTACGGGCGTAGCAGAGTTTACGTATTGCAGCGTCGACAGCAGTTCTTGCATAATCCCACGAACATAATGATTTATATTTTTATTAGTATGAATTCTCGTTGCTGTGAGGGTCCAGACATCACTCGTTACATTATTACGATTAGGTGACCCAACTAGCCTCATTTTCTTATCCTGAAGCTTAGTATAGGCAGCATCGCTTTTTTCATTGTCGATAAAACTCTCATTTGCTAATTCCGTAGAACTGCAACCACTTAATAGCATAAGGAGAAGTAAGTTAAAAAAATTACGTTTCATAGCATTCCAAAGGTTAGTTTTGAACTATAGAAATTGAGCAACATACATGCCATTAAGCTGTCAATGCCTCAGTAAGGATTAAAATACATGAAGATAAAGTAACTGAAGTCACTCAATGCTTATAGGGTTAAAGACGCTACTAAGAACATTTATTTCTTTTGTCGTCTAATATGACCGTATGTAAACGCCTCCAACTAAAAATCAACGATTTGGGACAGGTTGCGTAAGTAAATAATGAATCGGATATAATTGCTAACAGACTAGCAATTGACACTCCATTAATAAACTAAGAAAATATCTATATTTAGTTGGTATATTTATTAACAATAAGCTTAAAACTATCAAAAATGAATTAAGCATAGCGTGGCAATAAGTTGCCGAGTGTAATGCTTTGGTTAATGACGTTCTCCCTATCTAGATAAAAAGAAGCTGTAATACCAATTAGCATAAACATTTGATCTAATAGAGGCTGTTTTCATTACTAAGTTATACAGCTTTGAATTTAGACATCTCAAAACAACTGTTAGAATTATTAAAAAACTACCAAATACCCGAATGCGCTTGTTAGCTGTTTCATTATTTTTTGAGGGAAATAATAGAGCTCATATAACCCGACGTTTAAAATAGCCTAGCCGGTTTAGAAAACAAACCTACTACAGGGCGACCAGCTAAGTTGATCAAAAATCAATTGGAGCAACTGTCAAACTATATTAAACAATCAACTAGTTCTGATAATGAAGGCCGATTAACAGGTGAAGATGTCCTCCTCTGCATTGCTACCCGCTTGGGCACACCCGAATCATACATATAAACTTCTAAAACAATTAGGGGTTAGCTGGATAACAAACCGATCCATGCATCCAAAGCAATCACAAGAAAGTCAAGAGGCTTCTTAAAAAGTTCCGCCTGTCAACGATGCTAAACACTCCGTTTAATGTGATGCCACAAGATATGGATATTTGGTTTCAGGACGAAGCACGATTTTGTCAGTAGAACCAAACAACATGAGTTTGGGCTGAACGAGGCTATAGGCCAAGGGTAGTAAAACAACAGCAATACGACTACGGATATTTGTTTGGCGCTGTCTGTCCTAATAATGGCAAAACCGAAGTCTTGATCACTCCGTGTGTTAATACAGAAGCAATGACATTGCAAATGGAGCAAACCTCAAATGCGACAGAGAACGGTAGGCATGCCGTCGTTATTATAGATGGCGCAGGCTGGCACACGTTCGACACGGTAAAACCATTTGATAATGTCACATTAATAAAGCTTCCGCCGTATTCACCAGAGTTAAACCCGATAGAACAAGTATGGAGTTGGATTCGTCAGCACTGTTTATCTAACCGCGTATTCAACGGCTACGAAGATATAGTGGAGCAAGTTTCAATAGCTTGGAACACATTTATTTCTATACCAGATTGGGTAAAACAAATGTGTTCGAGAGGTTGGATTAAAGTGACTTAATCTTTAATGAAATTGGTATAACCGAGCAGCGAGCCGTCCTTTGATAATTTACGCAGAATTTCAGGCATAAAAAAACGCCCTGATGTTTCCATCAGGGCGTTTAGTATTAGGAGCCTGGCGGTGAGCTACTCTCGCATAGCAAATGCTACACTACCATCG
>JABXID010000249.1 GCA_013373245.1 Gammaproteobacteria bacterium | reverse complement strand
TCGGTTGGTCGACGCAAAGCTATGTTCACAGGTTACGCGGTATTTTTTGTCGGTACTATCATGAGTTTGTATGCCACGGATTTAAACCAAATGTTGGTTAGTCGTTTGTTGCAAGGTTTTGGCATGGCTGCCCCAAAGGTATTGTCGACTGCAATAGTGCGAGATTTATTTTTAGGCCGAGCTATGGCTCGGGTGATGTCCTTTGTTATGGTGATCTTTATTCTCGTGCCAATGCTTGCGCCACTATTTGGTCAAGTGATGTTAAGCTTTTTTGATTGGCGTGCGATTTTTATTGCCATTGGCGTTTTTGCGTTAATTTCAATGTGTTGGTATTGGCTAAGGCAAGCAGAAACGTTAAACGCGGATCATCAATCATCATTTACTTGGCATCGCACCAAAAACACCATCAAAACCATAGTCACCACACCGCAAGTGATTGGTAATACATTGTCGGCGAGTATTTTATCTGGACCTTTTATCTTCTACCTTGGTTCATCTCAGCAGTTGTTTCAACAGACCTATCAATTGGGTGAATGGTTTCCGTATTATTTTGCTTTGATAGCGCTGGCCATTGGTATGGCGTCGTTTGTAAATGGCAAAAAAGTCATGAAACACGGCATGTTGAAAATTCTGACTTTTGCGTTGAGAAGCATAGTTTTCACATCAAGTATCTTCATGGTTATCGTTTGGTTGAAAGGCGGCTTACCTGATTTATTACTGACCACAATTTATATGTTTATCACCTTTTTCAGTTTGGGTTTAACCTTTGGCAATATGAACGCTCTGGCGATGGAGCCGCTGGGGAAAATGGCCGGAATAGGTGCAGCCTTTGTTGGCGCGATGTCGACCTTTATTGCGTCTTTGCTGTCGGTCGTTATTGGCTGGTTTTATAACGACACTATGTACCCGCTGGTTATTAGCTTTGCTTGTGCTGGTCTGCTTGCGATGTTAGTGGTTTGGCGAGTGAATCGTGGCAGTGATTAACGGTGACAAAACAATAATTTCGTCATTCCTATGGAGTTTTAGCGAGTCGAAGAATCTTGAGCAAACAGCTTAGAACTTAAATGTTGTTCTAACTTTGCGTAACCCTTCGGGGAGCATACCTTTTTTCGACATCCATGCCTCAAACTTTGGAAAACCAAATTCAAATTGTTGAGATAATGGATGGGGTATAGGCACAGACTATGTCTGATTACTTGGTGGCAATAGCTTATAAGGACTAAGGTTGAAGTACTCCATTGTACTCACTGTATGTACCATCTATGTTTTTCCATTTCATTTTAATCGGAACCAATAGTGGAGCTTCAGAAGTATTATATGTAGCTATCATCTTAATTTCCTCATGTGGGTTTAACGTAGGATACGGCAATTTGCTTTTTTCACTTTCAATTATGTGATCATCTCCTGCGTTTGAGAATTCAAGACTAATTTCTGATGCTACAGTATTGCCTCTATTACATATGAACATGTTGCCATCATAGATGTTTATAGATAAATCAGTTTTATTTTTATTTTCCTCAGTTTCATTTAATTCTTGAAGTTGTTTTTTACTTAATTCTGCGTGGACTTTCTCAAGTTCCAAAAAAGCGGATTGAGTTTTTTGGGCTCTTATAATTGACACAAGGCTAACAATAAAAGCAACAATGGAAATGGCTAAACTTAATTTTTCGAAATTCGACATTGAACCTCCTTGTGATTAATGATGTAAAAGTGAACAATTAGCTAATTATTTCAGCGCCTTTAGCATTTCATACTTTTAACAGAGTTGTTAACTTATTGCTAGCTAAAGAGAAAGCTTAATTTATTGCAGATTGATTTTAAATTTGCTGGTGGCTCAGAGTGTTGTGGTACGAGATCCCGTCCAAAAGCACGACGGGATGACAGGTAATTTTCTTGTTATTTCGCGGTCGGGATGACGCTGAACTAGTGAATAGCTGACTCTTAGAAATCCCGCCCAAGGCTGAGCGGGATGTTGACTCTAAATAGTTTTAGTAAGTACTAACTCTCTATTTCTTAGCTTTTGCAAATGCATCGGCAAAGGCGTTGCCCATGGCTGCGTTGCCAAAGCTGTTTTTGTTTCCGTTCGAACCGCCGCCATGTGATTTTTGACGACCACCAGATTTAGCGTTTTTGCCAGAGCTATTTCTGTCGTTTTGGCTTGCTGATTTGGGTTTGGCTTGCTCGTCTAAACGCATGGTTAAGCTGATGCGTTTGCGCGGAATGTCCACTTCTAGAACTTTCACTTTGACGATGTCGCCGGCTTTGACCACTTCCGATGGATCGGAAACAAACTTGTCGGTTAATGATGAAATGTGCACCAGACCGTCTTGGTGAACGCCGATATCAACAAAAGCGCCGAAGTTGGTCACATTAGTGATCACACCTTCTAACATCATGTTGGGTTTTAAGTCGTTTAAGGTTTCTACACCTTCTTTGAATTCAGCGGTTTTGAACTCTGGACGAGGATCGCGTCCCGGTTTTTCCAACTCTTGCAAAATGTCTTGTACGGTTGGTAAACCAAATTTATCGTCGATAAAATCTTGCGCGTTAAGTTTTGATAAAAACTCGCTGTTGCCAATCACATCGTTCACGGCTTTTGCGGTTTTATCGATGATCTTAGTCACCACAGGATACGCTTCTGGGTGAACCGATGACGCGTCAAGTGGGTTGTCACCGTTGGCGATTTTTAAGAATCCTGCACATTGTTCAAAGGCTTTTGGCCCTAAACGCTCGACTTGTTTTAAGTCTTTACGGTTTTTAAAGCTGCCGTTTTTATCGCGGAATTCAACAATGTTGGTGGCTAACGTTTTATTCAAACCAGATACTTTTGTTAACAGCGGAATCGACGCTGTGTTTAAGTCAACACCGACCGCGTTTACACAATCTTCCACTACAGCATCTAAGCTTTTTGAAAGCGAACTTTGGCTAACATCGTGTTGATACTGACCTACACCAATAGATTTAGGCTCGATTTTCACGAGCTCGGCAAGCGGGTCTTGCAAACGACGCGCGATAGATACTGCCCCACGAATCGATACGTCTAAATCTGGGAATTCTTTTGCAGCAAATTCGCTTGCGGAATAAACCGACGCACCTGCTTCACTGACCATAATTTTGGTCATTTTAAGTTCTGGTGCCGCTTTGATGACTTCCGCTGCTAATTTGTCGGTTTCACGGGATGCAGTGCCGTTACCAACCGCTATTAATTCTGCTTTGTGCGTACGGGCTAAATGTTCGATGGTACGTTTTGATTTATCCCAGTGATTTTGCGGTTCGTGTGGGTAAATGGTGGCGGTATCAAGCAATTTACCTGTGTGGTCGATGACCGCGATTTTACAACCGGTTCTAAAGCCCGGGTCGATGCCAATGGTGGTTTTAGCACCAGCAGGCGCCGCCATTAATAAGTCCGATAAGTTTTTAGCAAATACCTTGATGGCTTCTTGCTCGGCGTTTTCGCGAATTTCCGATAACAGCTCGTTTTCCATCGACATCGCAACTTTGATCTTCCACGTCCATTGCACAACGGACTTTAACCACTTATCTGCGGCTTTTTGATTGAAGTTCAAATCAAAGTGTTGCGCGATAATCGACTCACAATGCGATTCGCGCACTGGCGCTTCTTGTTCTGGGTCTGCGTTTAACGTTAATTGCAAAACGCCTTCATTACGACCGCGTAACATCGCAAGCGCACGGTGCGATGGCGTTTTCATTGCAGGTTCGCTGTGGTCAAAATAATCTTGAAACTTAGCGCCTTCTTGTTCTTTACCGGCAATAACTTTGGCTTCTAGCTGCGCGTTTTGTTTTAAATAACGACGGATTTTATTCAGTAAGTCAGCGTCTTCGGCAAAACGTTCCATCAATATGAATTTCGCGCCGTCAAGTGCCGCTTTGGTATCGGCTACTTCGCTGGTGATATAGGCTTGTGCTTCTTGCTCTGGGTCTAAATTGGGATCGTTAAATAAGGCGTCTGCCAGAGGTTCTAAACCTTGCTCTTTTGCGATTTCACCTTTGGTTCTGCGTTTCGGTTTGTAAGGTAAATATAAGTCTTCTAAACGGGTTTTGTTGTCTGCCGCTAGAATTTCTTTTTCCAGCTCAGGCGTTAATTTTTCTTGTTCTTTAATAGACTTTAAAATGACCTGACGGCGCTCTTCCAACTCGCGTAAATAGTTCAAGCGAGATTCTAAATTACGTAATTGAGTATCGTCTAAACTGCCGGTTACTTCTTTACGATAACGGGCGATAAATGGCACGGTAGCGCCTTCGTCTAATAGCTTGACTGCAGCGTTGACTTGTTCTGGACGAACGGATAATTCGGCGGCAATTTGTTGTGAAATAGCTTGGCTCATTGACATAAATTGGGAAGTCCTTGGCTTATGCTCTGTAAAAGAGTTAAATGTGTCACAAATAGTAGAGTGTATTACTCTGTGCGGTATAATTTTGCAGCTGCTTGTATGGTTTTAGTACAAGGCGGAGCCAGTGCAGTTTGGTCGTTCCAAATAAATCTGGCGATAACGCAGTAATAAAGCCATACAAGTGCTGCCCGAAGGGTTCTTCCTAGAATCTTCCTGCTCTTTGTTAATGGATTTTGACGTAGAATAACTATGCCTGCTATCCATTGCCTAGACCAGAACGATTCTAGTTTGAACAAACTTATAACGCACAGAGCAATACACTCTGATTGTAAATTGTGGCGATAGTATATAAATCAATGGCAAAAACAAACTATATAACCCGAGAAGGTTACGACATATTAGAAAAAGAATTACAGTTTTTGTGGAAAGATGAACGACCACGCATAACGCGCTCAGTATCAGAAGCCGCAGCGCAGGGTGATCGCAGCGAAAATGCTGAATCAAAAAAATAACCCTATAAAATATACTGTAAATAAAAATAACCAATAACATCATCAATATAAGTATAGTATGCATACTTTAAAAGTGTACTATTAATCTATAATTTCTTATTAAATTGAGGTTGTATATATCCGTTATTGTGCACAAATTATAAACTCAGTTATTAATGAGCCAGCAAATTAGCACGGGAGATACCATTGAGGTAACTCGTTTTTGCCCCAAAACGAGTTAGCAAAGTCCTCTATTTAGTCAGAATTAAATCCTGAAAATTAGGCATTAGTCAGAACCGCTAAAAAATACATTGAGGTCATTAAACAATATTTTGAGTATCTAGATCTATATCATCATGCTTTGATCACATACTCGTAAACAGAGAAATGAAATAAGGAGGCCGTCGACTAGGTCGCATCTCGGTACCCCCTATATTCATCTAGAAAGGAAACTTGACAACACCTAAAGTGAATAAGTCTTAACTTGAACTGTCAAATTTGGTTAATAGAACACAATCAGATATGACAGTCTCTTCCGTGCCAAAAGCGGACTATCAACGTGACATTGGATAAACAAATATTTGCATTAAATTGTATTTAACTTGCTAGCAGAAAAAACGTTAACTCTCGTCCTTATTAACTTTTTCACGGAAATTGGCATAGACTCGGGCAAACCAATATATACAGGCATTTCTAGCTCCAGTGAAAGATCTGAAAACAATTCTAAATAATCCTCACCATTAATGTCTCTAAACGGGTATCTATTATTCTGATTATCGAGTCCTTTTACAAATATAGCCCGGATACCATCTTGATAGTAATCCCGCATATTAGCTCTTATATCATTTCTCATTCGATTCCCTGAGCAACGGCCATTTAAAGTTAATACTCTGTTATCTTCACTAATTGGAGCTTTCTTGGACAGCTCAATGAAAATAAACTTTTCATTGTATTTAGCTAAATATTTGGAGAGAACATTTTCAAGTTTTAGCTCATTGCCATCAACTGCCCAAATATTGCCTACCTTCGTTTCGCTTAAATTGATTTTTTTAGTAAATTGTTGAGATATGGTGAACGCCAAAGACTCTATGTTATCTATCTCAGATTCATTCACTGTATTTTTAGTTAACAATAACTTCCATACTTTCATCATTAGCTTATGCAGTTTCAATTTGATCTTATAATCATTCACAAGCTTATCAAATTCGAAAACATCTAAGGTGACACTATTCAATGTTATAGCTTCTAGCAGATAATTATAACTATCTTCTCTGTCTAGTCCTGTTCTAGAAACTACATCAAGGAAATTAGGTTCTTTATTAAAGGCTTTATAATAGAAAATAATAAGAAACCTTGAAAATAGGCTATCGTCATCCATGTCAAAACATATTTTGCAGGATTTAAAAAAGTTCCTGTTTTCCCTGCTGTAAAAAAGGTTTGAGATTATGAATTGCTCTAACTCACGTAATATTGCATTAGCTTTGTCAAGCTCATTTATAGGCATTGCTTATCCTTGTAAGTTTTTTGTATTTAATTGAAAACAATCACTGATGAGATATTAAGTGCATTCCGCAACATTAGAGATGCTTTTCTAATGTTGGGCTTTAGAAATCTGCCGCCAACGATATATTGAAAGTATTCGAATAGCGCAGAAAAGAGGATGTGAACGCTTGTTCAGTTCATTCAAAGCACTTTAACAAAATTGCTATGGGCGTAACTTATGTTACGCAGTTCTCTTTAGACAAAAGTATTCGTTCTTGCTCTGCAAGCATCTCTGAAAATGGCATAGTACAAATGCTTAAATCAGGATCGTAAACAGTAAGGTTTCCATCGTCGAAACTATATATTTTACTATGTACAAGGAACCCCGTTTGGTTTTCCATCAACGCTTCAAGGTTTTGGGAAGTTTTTTTCCAGTTTGTTATATCTTCGCCAAACACAAGAATAATTGTAAACTTGAGGTTATCAAAAGGGGTGGTAGCTTCCGCATCTAGATAAATATCGTAAGTATCTATCGTATATTTGGCAATAAGATAGTCAGAAAAGTCTTCATATAGCAAACAGCCTGACTCGGAGTTTAAGCTGTTTACATTAGTCAATTTACACAGCAATTTTATTGGGATTGTATCCTCTTCAAGTAACTTGTTCTCAATAGATTTACTGATTGGCTTTAGAGTAAAGCTCATATTATTAGTTCCTCTTTGGATGCACCGCCAGACTCTGGCTAGCTATTTCATTATTTAAACAATTTAAAAAATAATATTGGTGTTGAGTTACAACTCACCTCAACAATTTACGCTTTACCTCTAATAGCCTTGTTATCATTGATAGGCATTATTTTGCTGTCTAAGCTTATTGGAAAGGCTTTATAGATAAAGAAAAGAACTGCTGTAATTGTTTCTAGTGAAGTAAGGGGTTAAAAATTATGAGGGCTAATTATGCCTATTAATACGAATAAACCCTCAAAATTTAATGTTTTCTGTTGTTTCAGTTTTCTATTTAGTGCGTGATTGAAATTTAGTTCCAATACACAAGAGAGTCAGAATGTACAATTGGGTTTTTACGAGCTGTTAATTAGCGAAATTTTAACGCTTTTGTAGTGCGTATCTACCGTTGTTTTTGTCTAATCTATACATGGCTTTTTCATGGGCTAATACAGCACCAGAAGCTTCCATTTCAACCTCTACTTCAAAATAAAACTGACCGAGTAACCCTGTAATTGAAGTTTCTTGCTCGCTATCCCACAGCTCTTTGTCAAAGTCAGCTAAAACCACTTGTGCAGAAAATTCACCTGAAATGCAACGCTGAATTACGTGGCTTTGCTCATTAAAACCTGCTGAACTGTCATTCCAATTGCTTTCTCTTATGACAAACTGGCGGCTACCAATCTGACCTGATACAAACCCATTTTTTTTGTCATTGATGACGATAAAAAATGCTTGATTTAGCTCTTCATTAACACCAACCCATGACCACCGAGTGTTGCTAAGCGGTGCATTTACTTTCTTAAAAAATTCTGTTTTTTGCATCTGAACTATTATTCCTTATTGAGTTAAAAACTTAAGGTAATTGCGTTGTTAAAGGAGCCTTGGTGCTAAATCGCTTTATCCGACAACAGTAATCTGATTTTTTCACCAAATGTTTGTAGGAGATAGTCACTATTCAATCCATAAGCCCCTGTGACAAATGGCGTATTCACAAAAAGGGTCTTATCAGTTATCCAGCACCACCTCAGGATACGTGCGTAACTGTTTTTGTCAGAGTTACCTTTAATTTCAATTGATTCAAACTCGCCTGACGATTCAAGTTCAGTAAAGCACTTGCGAAAATCATCTAAGTAACTGACACCTGTCGTTAAAATTAGTTTAGGTGTGTATTGCTTAATTTGCTCTCTAAAAAAAGGGAATCTGATATCTTTGCATGCTTGTTTATACTCACCTTTTGTCTCAAAGCCTGTGACATCGTGCAGTCCACAAGCTCTCCAATACTTACCATGCGTCGCAGGCATGGCAGCAGGGTAAAGGTTTACTTTAAATATTTTGCTATCACCCATTTCTTTCGAAGTTTCAACGTACTCCGATACTGGTTGCCCCATAATAGCTGTAATGAGCTTTGCTGTATTTCTTCCAAAAGTTCCGTTGATATTTTCATGCATAGCGAACTTATTGCTATAAGGCTCAGTGAATCCTTTTTCTATGTCTCGAGCTGTATCTGTTTTATGGTATTTAATAACACTTTCATATTGTTCATCTTGTGTTTGACCATCTTTTTTTTCATATCCCCACTCAATGCCAGATAACCAAAGCTCACTACTCTGGATATTACCTCCATCGCAACCTGAATAAGATGCTAACCATTCATTTATTTTCATAGAATTCTCTCTGTAAAAATTTTTATATCTTACTTATATATCATAACTACCAAGAGACGTTGATGCTTTACTTGCCAAACGACAAATATATTCTAAAAGCACTCTTGTAATTAGTTGAGCAGGTAACAGGCCTAAGGTCGCTGTAAACCGTCTTGTGATTTGAATTTTTTATTTTGAGTCAAATCTAGGCTATTACCCTAAAATATTTCTAGATTGCCCAAACTACTTTCCGTCCAAAAATGAGCTAGAGCCAATGGCCGCTTTTCGCTCATAACTGCCTGTCAGATGAAGTATAAACCAGTTAACTTGAACTGTAAGATCAGATATGAGCTACTACACCTAAAGGGCCTCAAATTTCGCCTTCATGTCAGCCATCCACTGCATTCCTTCTTCCTTTGTTTTGTTTTTTGCCTGTTCCATAAAATCCGCATGCTCTTCCATATAGTGGGTTTGCATGAGTTTAAACCACTCATCAAAGGTGTCTGCGGTAAACGGCTTTGAACATAAATCACATGGCATGGTTTTCATAAATTTTCCTTTATCGTTGTTGGTCATTACTTTGGCGGTAATGAAGAGGCATTGCGAATGGCTAAAGTAAGCCAATTATCAATCTCTTGAGATGGTTGATTTGGGTCGACTAAGTACATTCCACCCATGGTGCGGCCGCCTTTAATAAGTGGTTGCCACCCGTTAAGTTGTTCTGCTGCAGTAGCATTTTCTTTACCTACCCGGATCATATAGCAGATATCACCTGCTTCATTACATCCTGAGCCGCCCAGCATATGGCCATTTAACAAAAAACAATGACCGCCCATCATTTTCTTTTCAGTCAAGCCTGGTAAGTGAGAGAGTCGGGCTCGAAGATCGTCTATTAAACAATTTTTGTTGTTCATCGTTATTCGCCTTCTTTTTCACTAAATCAAACAGCCTAATCTGAATAACTGTCATTGCTGTTTAACAAACTTTTTTGTTGTGCTTGGGTATGTTCTACAAACTGAAGCTTGTCTGTTTCCATTTTTAATAAAAAATCTTTTGGAACCGCAGTGTGTTGATCAAATTTTGCTCCCCAAATAATAAACTCGGTCAATGCAGGGATGAGTTCGATGGCTTTTGGGGCTGCAAAATAAAAAAACTGCTTTTTATTGTTCGGATTACGTTTCTTTATTAAAAAATCTTGTTCTACCAATTTTTTTAGCCTTGATGCCAAAATGTTGGTTGCAATGCGCTCTTCTGAATCTAAAAAGTCTTGGTAACTGTTTTTACTCTTAAACAGAATGTCTCTTAAGATAAGTAAGCTCCACTTATCTCCCAATAAATCTAATGTATAAGATATTGGGCAATGTGATCGTATTTCAGTTTTCATAGGGTGATTTTAGTTTATTACTTGCAATTTGCAATTGATTATCTATGTTTTTACTTGCAAAAAACAAGTAAAGGTTTACTCATGGAAAAAGTTATCATTCATCCCGCCGCTAAGCACGGCGAAATAAAACAAGTTTTTGACAATGTTTGGCATGTAATAGGGCAAGTTAAAATGCCTATGTTGTTTCCACCAATGAAAATGTCGAAAGGCATGACTATTATCCGAAACCCTCAACACAATGAATTAACGTTAGTTAATGCTATGAGGTTGTCTGAAGAAGGGCTAGCAGAATTAGAATCATTAGGGAAAATTGCAAATACGTTAAGAATCGCAGGGTTTCACGGTCGTGACGATGCATTTTATAAACGGGAGTATGATTGCAAAGTTTATGCATTAAAAGGGCAGGTCTATACTCGTGAAATGATGGGTGAATTCCCAGCCCCCGAAAATGGTTATATACAAGCGGATGTTTGGCTAGAGCCTGGCCAAACCCCGCCTATTCCTAATAGCCGTTTAAAATGGTTTGAGAGCTCAAATAAACCTGAGGCGCTTTTAATTCTGGAGCAAGATGGGGGTATTGTTATTTCGGGTGATTCTTTACAGAACACTGCTAAACCAGATGAATATAACAATTGGTTGTCTAAAATAATGATGAAAAAAATGGGATTTTTTAAACCCTATGCGATTGGGGCAGGTTGGGTTGAGTTTTGCAAACCCTCACGAAGTGACATTCTCAGTATTTTAACATTACAGTTTGAGCATGTATTGCCTTGTCATGGTGAATTGGTAATAGGCAACGCTAAGGAGAAATACCGCCCGGCAATTGAAGGCGAAATTAAAGGGTGTCACTCAGGTTAGCAGCTTTCTTACTTACCCATGTAGTCACTTAATTTGAATTCTTTGGCGCAAGATAATTAGACAATGGTGGTTTGACACCACACGAGTTAGCAAAAAGATACTGGCTAAACTATAAAACAGTGTTCAATTAAATTTGGCCACGGTTGGGCCTAAAACCTCAACCTAGGAAACAATTTGACTAACTCATAACTGTCCATTTTCGAGTTTGCTTCTGACTCGCTTTTGCCCCAAAATCGTTTAACGTAATTACTCTATAGGTCGGCTATGAGCGACTAGCAGGCCTTGAACTTGAGTGTATTTAAGTCTGCTGTTCCGACAAAGCGGACATAAGTCCGCTTATACTTCACCTATCTAAAGGACTTACTGTTCCCGATGAATGCTGGCCGATCACATGCGTATAAATTTGAGTGGTTCTTAAATCAGTATGGCCAAGTAGTTCTTGTACGGTTCGAATGTCAGCACCAGACATTAGCAATTGCGTTGCGAATGAATGCCTAAAGGTATGTGCAGTAACATGTTTAGTAACTCCAGATGATTTTACTGCCTTTCGTAGCGCTTTACTTAATGCAGTCCAATGCAAATGGTGACGGCAATAATAGCCGTCAACTGGGTGTTGGCATCGAGTTGTAGAGGGGAACAAATACTGCCATTTCAACTCTTTGATAGCGTATGGGTATTTGCGAGCAAGTCCGGGTGGCAAGCTAGTTTCTCCGCCTCCTTCTGCTAAGTCTTTTTGATGCAATTCTCGAACATGTTCAATTTGCTCATTGAGTTGTTGAGTAAGGTTGTTAGGTAGCATAGTTACTCTGTCTTTTCCGCCTTTACCTCGAAATACAAATACATTCTTCGCAGTAAAATCGATATCTTTGACACGTAACTTTAAAAGCTCGGTTTTTCGTAAACCACAGCCATACAGCAAGGAGAACATCAGTCGATATTTTGAACTCATTTGGTTAATGATACTTAACGCTTCTTCATGGCTAAGTACAGTAGGTACTCGTTTGGGTGCTCTAGCTCTAATGGTGTCGGGTAGGAGTGTTAACTCTCGCTCAAATACGTGCTTGTACATAAAGATAATGGCGCATAGAGCAAGGTTTTGAGTCGAGGCGGTTACATGCCTGTTGACTGCAAGATGACTTAAAAAGTTAGTAACCTCTTGCTCTCCCATGTCTTTAGGGTGACGTTTTTGGTTGAACAGAATAAAGCGTTTTATCCAAAGCAAATATGTTTTCTCGGTTTGAATTGAATAGTGCTTAGTTCGCAATATGTTTCTTATTTTTTCAAGAAATGGACTTTGTGCCATTGATTACCTCCAATTATTAAAGTGCGTGTTACTGAGACTTCTCAGTAACACGCATTGTAAAACCAGAAATATTGGTTAGAGAGCATATGGAGTGTGCTGTCGGCTAAAATTGGAATGTGCAATTACTTTGAAGTATTAGTAAATACAGGGTGGTTATACGATTCATACGTAAGCTATTAATAATATTAGGAATACTTCAAATGCCGCATGAAATTACTAGGAGTTCTTAGTAACACGCCAAAAATTAGGTAGAAAAGTGACTGAGTTTCCATGTAGGCTATTGATATTAAATAAAAGTATGAATGCATAAGCACTTCAATTTACTGGGTGTTACCATGAAGTATTCATAATAAGCTGTTATGTTTTTCTAGAGTTTATGTGTTAAATGGAAATTAATGTTAAACCGCCAAAAGGTATGAAAACGGTCATGTGTGACAATAAGCCAGTGGGCTATGTCAAAGATGTTAATGACCCAAAGGAAGCTATTAGACTAGCTCAAGAGCTTATTAAGTCTAAAGGGCTTTCGCGAGAGATCTCAAAATCCGAGTCTATTTATAGCCAAGCTCAATCTTTCGCCAATACTGCTGCGTACCTTTACGAAAAAGATTTAAAGTCATTACCAAGAAACCCACAAAGTATCACACCATTTGTTGTAAATGCAGCGTTTAGCGCTGAGATGTACCTTAAGTGTTTGCAGGAAGTACACGGGCAAATAACAGAATCACATGTCTTAACCGTTTTGTTTAAATCTTTACCAAATAAAGTAAAAGATAAAATCAATAAGACGTCCAAAAAATTCGAAAGCCAATACCAAATTGAGCAAGGTATATTATTCAAAAATCATTTAAAAAATATAAATAATGCTTTTGTTGATTGGCGTTACATATATGAAAAAAATTACGAATCTATAAATATTCAACAAACTATATTTGTTTTACAAGTTTTACATGAAGTATCAGCAATAGAACGTGGCTTAAAAACATAACAAGCCAATTCAGCGCGGGACTGCTAACAGCTTGCTCGGTTTCGCTTCGCTGCACATTTTAGCAAGCTATTATCAGCCCCTGATTGGGGCGTTACATGTACTATCAACTTGAGGTGGCATGAATAAATTTACGAAATGGATTTTGACTAGGCTATTAAACAAGCCATGTCCTGTGGAAATCCCTAGAACTGGAGATTCTGGAAAGCAAGTTAATTGCTACTCCATAAGCCTATACGAAGGCGATGCTCCTATCATGTTAGTTAATTCTATTGATGAAAATGGACTAAGTGGTAATCACTTTGAAGGTGGTGGTTTTCGTACTGATGCTGTAATTCCTTTTTCACTGTATTCTGGCTTAAACTTACGAATTGAGCATTATCACGGGTTAGTAACACATACATATAATGGTGTTTTGGATTATATCCTTCATGAGTGGACTTGGTTTTATAAACTGCAATCAATTTATTCCTTAGCAAAGCATTCTGTTCCACAATACTTCTTCAACAAGAAAACCTTGCAACTTCCAAAGAGAATGAAAGTTTTAGAAAGTATTATTGCCAAGCAATCAGAAGAACCTCATAAATCATTTTCATCTCTTGATCTAATGAGTTACATGTATTCAATTAGGTGGTATCTACATCCACAGAAAACAGAGCTACGAAAGAAAATGGATTTGTATTTATCTTCTTTCGTTTCATCGGGAGAGTTAAAAAACCAAGGTGGTAGCTTTGACTTTATCATTACTGGTAAAGCTATTGCTACTCTAGAGCAGTACCAAATTGAGACTGCAAGAGCAAAGTCTGCTAAATCTGCAAACTCTTGGATGCTTAGACTTACGGCTATATTGGCTTTCTTTGCTGCTTTCCAATCTGGTTTAATTAAATCACCAGCTTGGATTGACCTTGGCAAAATATGGGAGTGGTTGTCATCGTACATGTAACAAGTCGTTTAAAAGGACAAAAAACAGTTGGCTTTTGCTCCTTCGTCGCTAATTTTAGCCAACAATTTTTTGCCTCTTAACTAGGCGTTAGGCAACTATAAGAATCTATTGAGTATATGAATAAATTTCAGTCACGAGTTACTTCACTAGTTTTATGGCTAGCCAAATTTAAATTATTCGAAAAGCTTTTTTTATGGATGGCTGCGGATAAGAAAAACGAGCATAAGTTTTTGCTGTACTTCAATGTTTTTAATACTAGTTTATATTTTACTGCACTAATTTCGCCTTGGATTTTCATTATTTGGGGGGTGATTATCCCAGCGTTAATTTTTAGAAGTAGCCCTTTGGCTGCAGCATCAAATTTAATTGAACTGGTGCGCGCTAAAACAATAAATTTCACCGGCTTTCTGATTACGGTATTTTTTAATATGTTGTTTTACATTTGTTTGTTTGCCTGCTTTTTTATGCTATTCGGTTCTCTCGAAAATAGTAATGGTAAGGAAGTTGGCGGCTTATGGGATCATTTTTACTTTAGTGCAGTTACATTCACCACTCTTGGTTATGGAAATATAGTTCCATCAAATACAGTTGGAGAAGTCATTGCTACTATTGAAGTAATAATTGGTTTCGCTGCGTTTGCCTTACTTATTGGCATAGCTTCGGCTTTAGCTTTAGACAAAGAGCAATGTAAATCAGAGTAAACGCTGCCTAACAAACGCTTCATGGTGGGACGCAAAAAGCTTGGCTTGCGCTCATTCTTCGCTAATTTTAGCCAAGCATTTTCCGCCCCATAAGCGGGCGTTAGCATCAAGGTGGAACATGGATGAATTCCTAGCAAAAATATATCTCGAACAAGCTAAGCAAGAATGCGAAAGATGCTTTCATTCCATTCAAATAATGAATGCAATTACCCAAAAAAAGCTTGATGATGACTTCTTTCAACATGCCCTTGATTTAATCCATCATGCCGCTGCCGTATCCCGAATCTTTTGGCCGCCTGGTGGGAAGAATAAGCAAAGTACTAAGCGAGCGCATCGCAGAGGTCAGGCGCTGCGGGATATGCTTCAGCTTCAAAGCGGTCATGCTGTTCAAAATCGTTCATTGCGAGACCACTTTGAACACTTTGATGAGCGTTTAGATGATTGGGCTGAAAACAGTAGAAATAGAAATATTGTTCATCGCCTTTTTGGGCCGCGATCTGCTATAGGTGGTGATGCTATTCAAGATTCTGACATCATTCACCATTTCGACCCCGCAACAAACATATTTGGTTTCAGGGGCGAACATTACAATATACAGGAACTCGCGACAGGGATTGATGATATTTATCAGAAAACGATAGCCAAAATTGAAGAGCTCGATGCTAACAAAGCATTGCAGCGGACAAGCCGCTGAATGCGGCGTTAGTTGCCTTAAGGAATATTTAGCATAGTGGAAGTCTCTATAGAAAAATCTCAACCTACGCTTGAAGAATTTATCACTCTGAGAGCTAAAGTTGGCTGGGGCGAAACTCCAAATCAATTAGCTAAAATAGCCTTAAATAATTCGTTATTTCATGTCGTTGCACGCAGTGAAAACAAGCTAGTCGGAATGGCTCGCATCGTTGGCGACGGTGCTATGTTTTTTTACATACAAGATTTAATCGTAGATCCTGATTATCAAAATAATGGTATTGGCAATTTATTAATGCAAAACATAGAATCATATTTATCTAAAGTTGCGTTTAAAGGCTCAACTATTGGGCTACTTTCAGCTTCAGGTAAAGAGGATTTTTATTCTCGTTATGGTTATAAAGAGCGTAACGGCACTCCATTAGGATATGGTATGTGCAAGTTTGTATAGGCAACTAACAAGGCAATTATGTGTGGGACGTCTAAAGCTTGGCTGGCGCTCATTCTTCGCTAATTTTAGCCAAGCTTAATACGCCCCATATTGCGGCGTTAGTGCACATGCACCGAACCTGTAGTATCAATCTCAACTAATAAAAGGAAGTATCATGATGAAAACAACTTTAACCCTAATTATGCTTGTAGGTATATCTGTTTCTAGTTTCGCGGGTACAGGGCAGTTAACGGGCGAGCAGACCAGTGGCTTAAATAAAATATGTTACTACAACGGAGCATCAGGTTCGTTCAGTAAAACGGTTAGTAACGTAAGTTTGTGTCCTCTTTCAGCAGACGATGGTAAAGGCTTTGGTGGAGCTTCTAGTAATACTGGATTTTTGTCAGGTCAAACCACAAGCGGCCTAAATAAAACGTGCTATTACAATAGCCCAAGAGGCACTTTCACAAAAACAGTTGGTTCTGCGCAATTATGTCCTCAGAGCGCAAAACAATAAATTTTTGATGTGCACTAACAAGTTAATCAATCGGAAAAATAACAGTTGGCCATCGCTTCGCGATTATAGCCAACCATTATTTTCCGCTTATCAAGGCGTTGGTATGACTCCCCACGTCAAGCAAAAAACACTGATCCCTCTTAATCTTTTTAAGCCTAATTAGTCAGTTTATATCTCAATTAAAGTTGAGTTAACGCATTAGATGAAGCAAGTAATTTCGTCGGTTCTCATGCTGGTATTCGTGGATTACTCATCGTTTAATGAGCAGCGCCTACTTTACTTATTCCGTCGTGACACCTATCTTCAGTCTATGTTCGTGGTTCAATCAATATTACTATTCATTGCCATCCTAACGCCCTCGGTGGTTGTGTCACACCCGATGCTTGATCTAAATTGCGTTAACTCAAAAAACGTTTTCATTTTATGCCGGAACCCTTGCTATACGTAGTTGCGGATTTACTGGACTTAATACAACTTCTCTCGATATTGCCCATATATAGGCGATCATTTCTCTGGCGATTGCGGTCACCGCCACATTGTAATGTTTGCCTTTATGCATTAGCCGTTGGTATCGACGACACAGCCTTAATTGCGCTTTCCAAGCTATATCGACGATTTCTTTGGGCAACCCTTCTTGGCGTTTTTGGAGTTCAGTGCTGATATTAGCCTGATACCGATACGCGTGTGCGCCTTCCACAATTAAACGCCTTGCTCGGCCATTGCCACATTTGGTGATGGCACCCATGTTTCGTTTTCCACCACTGGAGTGCTCTGAAGGAACAAGTCCTAAGTAACTCATGAGTTTTCTTGGGTGGTCAAAACGGGTTAAATCACCGAGCTCTGCTATTACACCTGCTGCGACCAGTAGCCGCACACCACGCATCGCTTGAATCGCTTTTACCACTGGGTAATAGCGCCAGGTTTTAACATGGTGTTCTAATTCGTTATCTAAGCGCTTTAATCGAGCTAAACGTTCGTTAATGGTTTGTAGGTACTCTTGCAGCACAATTTGTTGAGCCGGATGAGGTAAGATTATTTCTGTCAGCCAACGTAAATGTTTTAATGACCAATTCGCGGTGCCTGCATAGTTAATGTTGTTTCTAAGCAGTAATGCTTTGAGTTGGTATTTGGCGTCTTTTAAGTCTTTCATCGCCGTTTCTCTGGCGCGAGATATATCACGTACAGCCTCATCTTCTGGCTCTGGCACATAAATCGGCGTTAAGTCTTCCGACTTTAATAACTTCGCTAGGTTGAGTGCATCGCGCTTATCCGTTTTGATCTTATCGCCTGGTTTCTTAGGTATAAGTGATGGTGCAACAACATAACAACAGTGTCCTAAACTTGTGAGCAGACGATAAATCCAGTAGCCGCATGGGCCTGCTTCATAAACGAAGTGTAATGTGGCATTTGGGTATTTAGACTCAAACTGGCGAGCAAGCTTTTTAATGGCGATTTTTGCTGACGATATTTGTCCAAAGTGAACTGGCTTTGCGCCACGTTGGTCTTCAATATACGCCACTTCGACAAACTCTTTATGCGTGTCCAAACCAATAAAAAGTATGTTATGTTTATTCATGCTGATCTCCTTTTTTAGTCTTTAACAAACTAATTATGGCTCTGGCTTTCAGCTAACCCACGATGAATTGGAGATCAGCACCTTCGTGGGGAGTCATTATGTCTAAGTGTCAATCCATAAAAAGGAGAAATAATGGAAAATTTCAAGCACAAAAATAAAGATATTGAATTCTGGAGCGAAACCGGAGAGATATTGGGGCAAAATAAATATTCAGAGACTCACGTATCATCTAGTGGTGGTGGCGGCTATGTAGGAAAGCATGGAGGCCATGTTAGTGCACCACAAGTTCATTCAACAACGGTGACAAATCACGAGTTTTGGATTAAAAAGGAAGATGGAAGTGAAAAAAGCGTTCAGCTTGCGGGGCACGACATTCCACTTCGTGAAGGTCAGAAAATTACCTTGATATCCGCAGGAGTTAAAGGAAAAGACTCGGGCTACTTCTCTGTACTGGTAAACCATAACGCTAATAAACATTGGTTTATAAACAAAGCAGGCCCTTTAAATAGGCATTTAAAAATCGATCAAGCAACCGGAAAGTCCATCTTAATTGCAGGTGGATTATGGTGGTTAGTTGCAGAAGTCACTGGTTCAGTAGAAACCGGAGCGGTGATTGCAGGAGCGTTCGTTGTTTATAGGCTGGCAACAAAATTTTTTAGAATATCTAAAATGATTAAGGCTTTGGATAAGCACTTGGAGTCTTTAGCTCAGCAAGCCTACCAAAACACTTAACAAAGCGCTGCACTCGCACAAATTTCTCGCTGCGCTCCTAATTTTCCGGTGAGCGCAGCGTTACCGAACAAATACTCTAACGCAGTTATGTCCACTTTTGAGTTAACAAACGATTTTAGGAATATCTTTCCATCGGGTTGTATATCTTGGGCTAAGAAATTCTCGTTTCATCGCC
Source organism: Gammaproteobacteria bacterium (assembly GCA_013373245.1). Classification (GTDB taxonomy): domain Bacteria; phylum Pseudomonadota; class Gammaproteobacteria; order Enterobacterales; family Alteromonadaceae; genus Psychrosphaera. The sequence continues at coordinate 8,306 of JABXID010000249.1, read as the reverse complement.
CATTGTTTTGTTTGTTGTTCACTGGCTAGCGTAATGGTGCCTTTGCCAAATAATCGGTTAATTCCGTCTATGCTTCTCATAAGCTTTTGGTTGTCTGAACTAGGTGTAAATAAGTCTTCTTGCATGTATCGCTCTGATACCAAATCAATAGCACCTACTCCCGCTTTATAGAAGCGAACGCCTTGCTCAAATAATAGCGGCAATACTTCACTGACAGCTTTGGCAAGAATTCGACTATCACTGGTAGGTACTGGAAAGTCGTACAAGTAACTTCGTTTATAGAATTTGTCCTCATGTGGTGAGCTGTGTGCGAAGATAACAAGTCGATTAGTCAGTGATGCTTGTTGCCTTAGTTTCTTGCCGACGATTGCACAGTGGGTGATGAGCGAAGACTTTAAGCTTTGGATGTCAGTCACTCGATTACCAAAGCTGCGAGTACTGAATATTTCTTGTTTGTCCTGTTTAACTTCATCCCATGATAAACACACTTTACCGTTAAGCTCTTCTACTGTACGTTCAACGACAACAGAGAATTGTTTACGCATATTCTTAGGACTTTGATTTGCCAAGTCTTGTGCTGAGTAAATACGCATGAGGTTAAGCTTCTTGCCCAGTCGACCGCCAATGCCCCAAACATCAGTCACTTTCATTCTCGATAAAATCGCTTGTGCAGAGTGTTTATCATCAATGACGGCAACACCATTAAACCCTTCAAGTTTTTTGGCGGCATGATTAGCGGCTTTAGCTAAGGTTGGGGTAATACCAAAGCCGACTCCAACAGGTAACTTGGTTTCACGCCAAACCGCTAAGCGAATTTCTTGGCCATATTGATGCCAATCGTCGATAAGTGAAGCAAAGCCTTTAAACTGCAAAAATGATTCATCAATTGAATAAACATATTGGTTGTCACAGAAACGACCAATGACGTTCATCATGCGTGAGCTTAAATCGGCATACAGCTCATAATTCGATGAGCGAACAACCACATTGTGCTGATTAAGGTAACCTTTGAGTTTAAAGTAAGGTTCGAACTTAGGAATGTTTAACGCTCTAGCTTCAGGACTGGTGGCGCAAATACACCCATCGTTGTTGGTAAGCACCACAACAGGCCGTTTTCGAATGGTCGGGTCAAAGACCTTTTCAGCACTGGCATAGAAGGCCACAGCATCAACGAGGGCATACATTATAGTAAGTCTTTTGTTTTGCGGTGAAGGCGCACGGAGCGAGTCACTACACCTTCAATTTGAAATGTATCGACTTCTGATATTGAAACAGGCTTATGCTTTCTAGATGCAGATACCAATTGCTTATTATTCTTATCAATGAGTTTGCAAACAAAGCCACCGTTTAAGTTGGCAACAATGACATCACCCTGTTTTGTGGCTTCTGCTCTATCAACAATAAGTAAATCCCCATCAAAGATACCCACGCCTTCCATAGAGTCACCATTAGCTAATCCAATAAAGGTAGCCGTAGGGTGTTTAATTAATAATTCATCTAGTGACAAACCGAGCTCTTTATATTCTGCGGCTGGGGATTCAAAGCCCGTAATGCCAGCGTCAATGTAAATAGGTGCGACTTTCATACTTAAATCAAATAACTGTATATGTATACAGTTTAATTTAAATTAGCGGATTCGTGAATAGGTTTTAATACGCAAAAGATTAATTACCCATATTGGAAATATTTGGCATCTAAGACTAATCTATAAATTCACCTCAAATTAAAAGGACTTAATATGAAACAGAATTCATTTCGTTACCCTATAGATAAAGCCATAGGTCAAGCCATTAAAGAGCTGCGCAAACAAGCAGGATATAGAATGCGGGAACTAGCCGAAATTGGGAATGTTCCGCACAGCTTCTTTGGCAAAATAGAAAATTATGAACGACGACTAACGTTTGGTGAGCTTGAAGAAGTAGCTAGTTGGATTGGTGTTGAGGTTAATGACATAATCACCAAAGCCAAACAAATCGAACAACAAGGCAGTCATGTTCAAATACATTAGTTTATTAACACTTATATTTTCGTTATCCGTAGGAGCAAAACAAACATACGGTAGTGCCGTTGTAAGTGAAGTGGTATCCATATACGACGGTGACACGTTTCGCGTTAACTTGGATGGCTACAACGACATTATAGGTAAGAATATACCTATACGATTAAACGGTGTAGACACGCCTGAAATGCGTGGTAAATGTCAGCAAGAAAAAGACTTAGCAAGAGCGGCTAAACAATTTACGGTTGCCAAGTTGCGTGCAGCTAAAAAGATTGAGCTTCGTAATATGATGCGTGGCAAGTACTTTCGTATAGCGGCTGACGTTTATGTCGATGGTATTTCACTAGGGCAGATGTTAATTGATAATGACCATGCAATAAAATACAGCGGTGGCAAGAAAGTTAAAGATTGGTGTAGCTAAAACGTCATAGCCAGTTGGAGTGAAAGAGTTAGCAAATTGTTTCTGCACAAAAGCTAATTAACAAATTTACTGTTTTACTGTTTTACTGTCTGAGTAGATTCGACTGAAGACCTGCCGTAAAATCGCAGTAACCTATTATTTGTGAACCCAATATTAAATAATTTCCCTCATATTCAGGTAAATGAGCAAATTGCGCACTTTTGTATTACTTCAAATAAGTTAGAAGGCTTTTTAATGACACAACAATAGTAAGCACGAGTATAGGTAATTCCATAATTCTTGAGCAATTTTTCGTTGAACACCATAAGCGTTAATTGTTATTGTATAAACCCCTCATGAGAAAAGGACTTTATCGAAATGAAAGCTGCAAAATATTGTTTGTTACTTCTGACTTCACTGACATTATACTCCTGTGATAGAGATGGTGACGGAGTTGGTGATAATGCTGACGCTTTTCCTGAAGACTCAACAGAGACAGCTGATTCAGACAAAGATGGCGTTGGGGATAATGCCGACGCTTTTCCTGAAGACCCAACAGAGGCAGTTGATTCAGACAAAGATGGCGTTGGGGATAATGGAGATATATCCCCAAATCTACATTCCTTAGCGTATAAATATGAAGACATAATAAGAGCGATGAAAAAATCGTCTTATCAGGTACTAAAGGACCCTAAATCTAGTACTTATAGGAATTTGAGAATTTTAAGGTACTTAGAAGAAAACCTTACTGAAAAACAAATTTTGGAAGGAATGTCTTATCCAAGAGTGTGTGGGGAAGTTAATTCTAAAAACTCTTATGGTGGGTATACAGGCTATCAGTTAATGAGTTATTCGTTGCTTAAGAACGAATTTAAGCTTAAATCTGATAGAGATGATGAGTATGGTGAACTATTCTACAATTTAGACTGTAGAGGAGATGAGGTTAAATTCTATGAAGAAGATCCTACAGAACTAAATAATACATACTAATAGTAATGTTGATAATGTAAAAGTAGATTTGAATCGAGCGTAAATGAAAGTCTGGTTACTCAGGAAGAACTCGAATTCAAAATCACCTTTGGTAAATCTTATTTTGAAGAAAATTGCTCGGGTAACATGGTTTTAATATTGTACCGCAGTAGCTTTTAAGCTGAACTAATTTTTATATAACTAAATTGAGTGTAACTATGTCTAAACTGGCTTTAATATTTGTTTCAATTTTCCTTGTTTTCGGCTGTTCTACGACCCAAAAGTTACATATAAATAAAAACCACTTTGATAGTAATAACTTTAAGACTAAAGAGTATTATACCAACAACTGTGACTTTACAGGTAATGTAATTGAAGCAGAGAGTGGGAACCAAGTATATGAACTTTCATGCAGTCAGAGTAATTACAATAGACTAATTACTGAATATGGACAATTTTTGCATGAGTTAGCAGCTACCGACCCAGTCGATGCTGGCTATGTCAAAATAAAAAGTAAAAATAACTCAGGAAATCTAGAGTCGTTTAAATTCTTTGATGTGTACAGTGAGCGTTCTCCGTTAGGTAGTCCAGCATTTTCAGAGTTACTAATATTTGTGCATTATGAAAATTACTTTGACCAAAAGGGAAGTATTTCTCATATATCCATTAATCCCATTAAACTTAAATATCACGGAAAACGAAAACCTAATTTAAATTTAGTTGATCGTTTTCAACTTATTTATAGCTGTAAAGGTGGACAGGTAATGATGGAAGCTAAGGATAGAACTGAAATCTATATACCTGATACAATCGAAGCAACATCTAATCTTGAATTTGAAGTAAATGGCACCAGCACCAGTGCAAATCTAACTTCTGATTATTCGGTAGGACGTCTCAGTAAATTTGACAATGATATTGAAGTAAAGATAGTTTCAGCGTCAAATAATGAAATACATTTAGATAGTTTCAATATGGTTATTGAAAAAGGTACTGACTTATATAAGTTTATTCGAAACCCTGCAAACAATGGTCATGCCAGAGTATTCACCAAAACTGGCGAAAAAATAGACATTTCGATTTTTCCATACATAAATATTGCTCTGGAAAAAAAATTAGAACAGTTATGCTCTGTGAATCATAAATAAAAAAAACGTGCTTCAATAAAGCTTTTTCAATGACACTTAACACTTATTAATTATTAATTGATCAGGAACAAAATAAGACTATCCAGTTTCCAGTTAATAAATATATTTAAGGGTAGCTGAGCTCAAGATTAATCTTGTTGTCTGCAAGTTATTGACATACTTTCAAAAAGGTACTTCTGACCGACCTAACCATTCAAGGGGGTCGGGCTGCGCGAGAATTCACTATTTAGTGAAAACTTTTTTCCAGTTGCTGATAGGAATTAAACTTAAATGACCTAGTACACCTCCCCCATTGTCAGCAACATACTGAAAAACTTAACTTTAATAGGTATAGGTATCAAAAGAACATTAAATCAAAGTTAATCACCTAACCCACATGGCTGAAGTAAAAACTACCAGTACCCTCACTTAATATAGACCTATACCAGCTCTAAATCTTAACATTAAAGCAATTACTAGAACTGGTATCGGTGGTATAGCTAAATGCCAAATATTTCCTCAGATTTATGGCCAAGGTGTTTAGCAAATAAAACTTTCAATTTATCGTCATCTGGAAACTGGTAAAATTTACCACCGTTTCTGTCTGACCGCCCAATTGCCTTTATACGCATAGACTTGACTAGTTTACCTATCACACTCCTTGCTTCGGCTAATGTGACCCTTTCATTGTTGCTATCTGCCCAATCTTTAAATTTATTTACCAAGTCTGTTGCTGAAACGTTTGCCGAAAATGACACAGATTCATGTGAGATTATCTGTTCGTACATAAATCTTTCAGGCAATTTGAGACTTGATATCTTTTCTTCAATTAACCACTTGTTGCAAGCGCGTTAAATGGATCAAAATTCGATAGATTAAGGTTCAATAGATAATAAAGAAAATAATTAGCTCCTTCTTTATCTATAAATTCGTTCAGGCTGCTAAAGTACTTTGTATCACCTACTCTTGCATCGCTTGGACTTAAAACAAGAAAACGTCTTTCTCTGGTTCCTGCATTTAAAAGTTGATCGTGATTTCCTGCCATTATTAGCCGAGCAAAATTTGGAATTGGGAAACTGTCTTTACCTTTCAGTTCATCACTTGAAATAATGAAAGAATGGGTAGACAAATACAAAGACATAATTTTCCATTGGCAAGTTATCTGCTGACTCGTAATTGTCCACAAACAACTTTAAAGCTATTGGTGCAACTGGTTATAATGATGTAGAGGGAACTAGTTCAAATGACATGGCAGGAACTGATCCAATTACTATGGCAGAAGTTGAAACCTCTGTTGAAGAGCTTGCCCCTGACCTTGAATCTTATCCAGCTCTTTAAGTAACTCTTCAGCATCTGAATTTACATATTTATCACGATTCATATGATATCCAAATATTATTATCGGTTTAAATTTTCTTGCTCATAAGCGAAAATCAAATCGGCAAGTTGATGAAGTTCATTCCCATCCGCTGATTGGTATTGTGCATCCCAAAGTTGTTCTACGCGTTTCAACGCAACACTTAATTCACTATTATTCGAAATTTTATTCTTCAACAATATATCTCTGCTTATCAGCCTTAAGTCACTATCTTCTTTTAATTGAGCGGCCTCAGCCTTTGACTTACAAATCGCATCAAAAATATTGTCATATTCAAGTTGTTCCGCAACACGGGCTTTATTACTCTTTTCAGTTATGCTGTTATTGTTGTCTGTGATTCTGAGAGTATCGCCACACTTATCTGCGAAGCATTGTTGGCATAAATCAATACTTATAAATTTTCCATCCCCATGAATCGAGTTGTATCCACAGCGATGTTCAATGGAAATGAATTCATGAAAATCATAATCACTTTCAGCTCTTGCTTGTAAACCACAACCATCACAGACAATTGCCTCTATTTCTTGCTTTATAATCTTCTTAAAAGCTTTGATAACTAATCCTTATTATTTTCTATTAAGAGCGTGTCGGTTATATCTAGTTTTTTTAACCAAGTGGAAACTATTTCAGTCGTTGTCAAAGAAACCCAATTAAACTCATCATCAAAATATAATTCACAGATTAATGACTCTATTGCACTAGTATTGACATCCATAGGAAGGCTTCGAGTATACTTTAACTCCCAGCCTTTAGTTTTCACCTTAGTAAAATAGTCTGATAAAAACTTGCCGAAGTACCTAGGGGTTTTAAAATCTCTGGAGCCTATTTTTTGGATATATGCACCTGTCTCGCGTGCGTGATACCACAGTGAATAATAAGTTTTATCTAATGAGTAATTTTTTGATACAAACTTTAATAAAGAATCCAGCTTCATGGTTTTCTCAATAGGTATCCTAAACTCCTCTTTTTCAAGCCAGTTGATGCATTCGTACAAATTTGCCAGTCGTATGTCCTCTACAAGTTGAGTTATTTGTTGTATATCAGAAACTGATATTTTTGAAGCACAAATATGGGCGTATAATTCAGTTCTTACCTGTGAAATATCTTCAATTTGTGTTGGCATATTAAAATATACTCCCTGAGCAAGGTCTCTTGTTTCAGAATATCTTGAACGATTATAACCATTGTCATAGTGCAACCGAGAATAACGTCCATATATAGCATCATATGCTTCTTGGACCTCCTCAGGTAGATCATTAACAATGACAAGGCAACCTTTTTGAGCTAAATCTACAAAAAGCTTTGAATCAAAATCTTGAGAGCCTGAAAGATCAAGGTTTTCATTAGTTATGGATAAAGGTTTATCATTGTTGTAATAAGAATTTAGTATCAAAAACAAGCTTATTTTTTCTACATAAGTTAAGTCTGATAAGTCATAATCTTTTTCAAACAAAGTTGCTTTATAAGAAACTATAATATTTTTATAAGTATTTATAATTTCTTGCTTACGTTGCCTTTCTAACTGAATTGCTATGGCTTGACACTCGTCGCAGACGTAATTTGTTTTTTTTAGTTTTGCTAAATAGTTTGTTCTATTGCGTGCTTTGGGCATTTTTCCGCACTTGGAGCATGAAAACTCATCATTAGTAATAACAAATTCACTATTTTCAGATACAAAAGCTGAGGGTATACCAATCTCAGGAAATAGAGCTTTTATGTCGTCTACTTTCTTTGCAAACTTGGATGGATCAGAAGAGTTTATTTCCCAGTACCTATTTACAACCTGAAGCTCTTCATTAGTCAACGGCTTTAAGTAACAGATTATTCCTACTCGATTATTATTTCTTATCATTTAAGCTATGCTCTCTAATTTTATATATGTACCTTTAGCCTAAAAATGTATGTCCAATAAGCTAAAAGATTTCAGGTTTATTTTTGATATAGCTATTCAAAAGACTTGGAAAAATAGCTCAACCAAACGTTATCTACTTAATCATTACACCAATCCAATCAACAAAAATGGTGCGGTTGTTATCGTCTTTTATCTCACATTTCATGGTATGTAAGCCTCTATATAAGGTGGCTTCATCTAGTGATATTGTTGTGAATGGCTTTACCGATCTATCATAATTATTCTGACGTTCTTTATTGATATATTTGATAATAGGTTTTTGCTCAAGATCCCTTTCTTCATCTGGCGTTTCTTGTCCGTGGTTTGTTTTAGTGAGCAGTACTTTTAAAGGAAAAGCTAAGCGCCCTTTAGTTGAAGCTTTAATTTCAAACTTTAGGCTGGCGTGCTTATTCAAGTATCTTGATCCAGAGTGGTATTCAACGAAACCTGAAGATTCGTCCACAAAGCATCTATAACTAATTTCTGAATTATCGATAACGCTAGAGCCTTCTAATGAAGCTCTAAAGGCTCTGGGCAAGGCGCTG
>JABXID010000236.1 GCA_013373245.1 Gammaproteobacteria bacterium | reverse complement strand
GGTGTAACGAATCACAAGAGCGTTATGTGTTAGCTGTTGCGCCAGAAAACTTAGCGAAATTTGAAGAGTTATGTAAACGTGAACGTGCACAGTACGCCGTTATCGGTGAAGCAACAGAAGAGCGTCACTTAACTTTAACTGACGAACATTTTGATAACAAACCAATCGATCTGCCGTTGGATGTTTTATTGGGCAAGCCGCCTAAAATGCACCGTGATGTTGTATCAAAGAAAATTGCCGGCTCTGAATTCAATATCTCAACTGTTGATGCAAAAGACGCTGCTGACCGTTTATTACGTTTACCAGCGATTGCTGAAAAAACGTTCCTTATTACTATTGGTGACCGCTCAGTAACAGGTATGGTTGCTCGTGATCAAATGGTTGGTCCTTGGCAAATCCCAGTAGCAGACGTGGCAGTAACAACGGCATCATTAGACAGCTACTACGGTGAGGCAATGTCTCTTGGTGAGCGCACACCAATCGCATTATTAAACTATGGTGCTTCTGCGCGCATGGCGGTTGCTGAATCGATCACTAACATTGCAGCAACCAATATTGGCGAAATGAATCGCATAAAAATGTCTGCTAACTGGATGGCCGCAGCGGGTCACCCAGGTGAAGACGCTGGTTTATACGAAGCAGTAAAAGCCGTTGGTGAAGAGTTATGTCCAGCATTAGACATCACTATTCCAGTTGGTAAAGACTCAATGTCGATGAAGACTAAGTGGCAAGATGACAGCGACAGTGAAGAAAAGTCTGTGACGTCGCCATTATCTCTAGTAATCACTGCATTTGCTCGTGTTGAAGATGTTCGTGACACTGTCACTCCGCAACTTCGCACCGATAAGGGTGATACTTCGCTGATTCTTATCGATTTAGGTAACAAACAGAACCGTATGGGCGCAAGCTGTTTAGCACAGGTTTATAACCAGCTAGGTACAACTGCTCCTGACGTTGACAGTCCTGAGTTGTTAAAAGGTTTCTTCAACTCAATCCAGGCGCTTGTTCAAGACAAGAAATTACTTGCCTATCATGACCGTTCAGATGGTGGTCTATTCACTACTGTGGCTGAAATGGCATTCGCAGGTAAAGCTGGTGTTAATGTTCAATTAGACGGATTAGGGGCAGACAGCACATCTATCTTATTCTCAGAAGAATTGGGTGCGGTTGTTCAAGTAAGCAAAGTCGATGAAGCCGCAGTATTAGCTGTGTTAGCTGATAACGGTTTGGCTGCTATGAGCCATGTCATAGGTTCAGTGAACACAGACGATAAAGTAAGCTTTAGCTTTGATGGTGAAATCGTATTAGAGAATACGCGTACATATTATCGCACTGTTTGGGCGGAAACGACGTTCCACATGCAGTCCATGCGTGACAACCCAGAGTGCGCGAAACAAGAGTTTGACGCTAAATTTGACGCTGACGATAAAGGTCTGAATGTCGACTTGTCGTTTGACCTTAACGAAGATGTGGCAGCTCCATTTATTGCAAAAGACGCAAGCACAGGGATTCGTCCAAAAGTAGCTATTTTACGTGAGCAAGGGGTTAACTCTCACATCGAAATGGCGGCTGCGTTTAATCGTGCAGGTTTTGACGCGATTGATGTACACATGAGTGACTTACAAGATGGTCGTTTATCGTTAGAGCAGTTTAAAGGTTTGGTTGCCTGTGGTGGTTTCTCATACGGTGACGTACTGGGTGCTGGTGAAGGTTGGGCGAAATCAATTTTGTTCAACGACAAGCTAAGTGCCATGTTTAAAGCATTTTTCCATCGTGAAGACACGTTCAGTTTAGGTGTTTGTAACGGTTGTCAGATGATGTCGAACTTACGTTCATTGATTCCAGGTGCGGATCACTGGCCTCGTTTTGTAACCAATAAATCAGAGCGTTTTGAAGCGCGTTTCTCATTGGTTGAAATTCAAGAGTCGGATTCAGTATTCTTTGCTGGTATGGCTGGCTCTCGCATGCCTATCGCTGTTTCTCACGGTGAAGGTCGCGCTGAGTTCGCATCAGAGCAACATGTAGCAGATGCAGTGGCTTCAGGCACAGTTGCAATGAAGTACGTTGATAACAAAGGTGTTGCAACTGAAGTTTACCCTGCGAACCCGAATGGCTCGCCGCAGGGGATTACGTCACTGACAACATCCGACGGTCGTGTCACTATCATGATGCCACACCCTGAGCGTGTATTTAGATCAGTAACTAACTCTTGGCACCCAGATGAGTGGTTGGAAGATAGCCCGTGGATGAGAATGTTCCGTAACGCTAGGAAGTGGGTAGGCTAATTCTGCTTATCCAATAACCCACTAACTGCATTGGCTGTGTTTGTTACCATACTTATGTGCTGGAGCACACTCCGTTGGATAACAAACTCGCCAGCTTTGTTAGCGAATCATTGGCGTTGCAGAATACGGAAAAATTAGTCTCAGTCTTGTTAGAAGTCCGTTGACTAAACAAAAATACAGAAAATAGAAAAGCAGCTTCGGCTGCTTTTTTTGATTCAGGGATGAATCAACGCGAACGCGCTATGGACGGCTTAGCGTC
>JABXID010000005.1 GCA_013373245.1 Gammaproteobacteria bacterium | reverse complement strand
TTAATGTTGTGAATACCACGCGCTAGTTTTCTAATTTCTTTTGCCACTTGATCGGCAAGCTCACGAGTAGGGCATAAAACTAAAGATTGCACTCTAAAGCGTTTAACATTCAAGTTGTGTAAGACACCCAGTCCAAACGCAGCAGTTTTACCTGAACCGGTTTTGGCCTGTGCGATTACGTCTTTGCCTTGTAATAAAATTGGAAGGCTTTGCCTTTGTATCTCGGTCATTTGCTGATAACCAAGGGTGGTAAGGTTGTTCAGAAGTTCTGGTTTAAGTGGCAACTGAGAAAAGTCAGAAGTGTTCGATGGCGTATTAGTCAAAATAAAACCTATGGTTCGTTGTATGCTTAATGCAATTTATGGCGGTATTATATATTGCTTGGCATTTAAAAGATGTATGCACCTGTATTTTATTTGCTAAATAGTCAGCTTATATTGTCGTAATTGTTAATAAATTTGAGAGGTTTACCATTTTCCACATTTTTCTCCACTTTTTGGTTCCGTTTGCACTTGCAGTTGCTATATTTAAACGTAAATGGACGTTACCTTTTATTATTATGGTTGCCACTATGTTGGTGGATATAGATCATTTACTTGCGACCCCAATATACGATCCTATGCGTTGCAGCATTGGTTTTCATCCATTACATAAGTTGCCCATGATAGTTATCTATGTTGCTATGTTGGCATTTAACAAAACACGCCTTATTGGACTGGGCTTTTTAATACACATGGCACTAGATAGTTTGGATTGTTATAACAATTTAGGGATCTGGTTTACTTAACTGAGTTAAAAACGTCATGATAAATCAATCTTGGACGAATATTATTTATGTTGTCAGAAAATAAAAGTGAGCTATTAAAAAAAGAAAGAGTGCTATTTGTTTTCTGGCTGGTTGAGATAGCGGTCATACTTGAAGTTTTGAATCGTTTGTTAAGTGAAGCCCCAGTTGCACCGACAATTGCCGTCATATTTTATGGCGTTATTTTTCTGTCTGTTTATTTCTTTTGTTACAAGGATATGTTGTCTAAGGCGGCGAATACGATATTACTGCTGACCACAGCGTTAATACTAGTGTTAGCATGGATTGGTGATGGTGTACGCGATGAAATTATAATGGTTTATCCGGCACTGGCTGCTTTTGCAATTTTGTTAGGCTTGAAAAAACAGTTTAATGTCATCTTTGTCATAATGGTAATTTACGTATTACTGTTGGGCGTGCTTGGCGAACAGGGTTACAAGAATTTTCCAACTGACAAAGGTAACTTAAACAGTGCATTAATCATCACCGTAATCATTGTTTTGACTAGTTTAGTGATGCGCAAAATGGCGCAAGACTTAACCAGTGCATTAGACAAATTAGAAGAATACAAAGAGCAGTTAGAACATCGAGTCGAGGTTGGAACGCAGGATTTATTAAAATCAAAGGTAAAACTAGAAGAAGCAGAGCGTATGGCTTCTTTAGGCCGTTTAGTTGCCGGTGTTGCTCATGAAATCAATACTCCAATTGGTGTTGCACTTACGGCATCTTCCAACGTTATGGAAAAAAATCAGTCAATCAAGAAGTTGGTGGAAAGTGGACGTCTGAAAAAATCTGAAATGACGGCTTATATCGAAAGTGTCGAGTCCAATACAAATCTAGTACAAGCCAATTTAGACAGAGCATCACAATTGGTCACTGACTTTAAACAGGTTGCCGTGTTTAATGTGAATGAAAGAAAATCAGAGTTTATCTTGCAAAATCTATTGCAATCAATTGTTAATTCATTGCAACCCGTATTGCATGAAGCTAACGCTTCTGTGTCTTTTTCTTGCAGTACTGATATCACCATGTTCCACGATCAAGCGGCATTTACCCAAGTTATGACAAATTTAATTGTAAACTCTTGTCGTCATGGTTTTGAAGATAAACATGAAGGGGCGATTACGATAAACGTAAAAGCTATTCAAACTGACCCGGCCAGTCATCAAGTTGAAATTTTGTATCAAGATGATGGCAAAGGCTTTTCACAAGAAGTCGCTACTCATATCTTTGAGCCGTTTTTTACCACTAAACGAAACAAAGGCGGCACGGGTTTAGGCATGCATATTGTGTTTAATATTGTGACGCAGTCTCTCGGCGGCAGTATTGAGGTCGTACAAGATATAAATCACAGAGGTGCACAATTTATAATAAAATTCCCAACAGGACTTTAAAAAAATTTGTAAAGGAGTGAGACAATGGAGTTAGGTGGTTTTTCGGTCAGCTTAAATGTTGCTGATATACATGCTTCAGATGCGTTTTATAAAAAGCTAGGGTTTACCGTATTTCATGGTGATAAAACGCAAGGATGGCTGATCATGAAAAATGGCAAGACTAATATCGGTTTGATTCAGGGCATGTTTGATAAAAATATTTTGACGTTTAATACAGGCTGGGATCAAGACGCTACTGAAACCGAAACTTTTACTGATGTCCGTGAATTGCAAACTCAGTTGACTGAACAAGGTGTTGAACTAACAACAAAAGCGGATTTAAACAGTAATGGACCAGCCAGTATCGCAATGGTTGATCCTGATGGTAATCCGATATTAATTGATCAACATAGGTAATCGTTTAAAATCCACAACACGAATTAACTCGTGTACCGCAACGCCAATAATAATAACTTCAAATAGGCTCTAACATTTAATGTTGAACGTTTTTCAATCTAACCGACTAGAAGCTCTGGTCACTATTTTAGCAGAACAAGTTAAGCTTCCAGCAAATAATAATGTTTTTTCATCCGATACCATCATGGTACAAAGTCCCGGTATGTCGCAATGGTTAAAACAACAGCTTGCTGAACACAATGGCATAGTCGCTAATCTGGATTTTCCATTACCTTCAAGCTTTATATGGCGTTTGTATCAAGAACTACTGGAAGGTGTGCCTGCACAAAGTCCGTTTAATAAAGACCGGATGACATGGAAAATTTATCAATTGTTGCCAAAACGTGTTGAACAAACAGAATTCGCAGCAATAAAGCAATATTTAGCATTGGAAGTGTCGACAACTATTGAAAAAGGATTAGTAGACGACAGTTCTTCATCAGATGCCGATGATTCATATAGTCAATTACGCAGATATCAGCTATCTCAAAAAATAGCCGACGTGTTTGATAACTACTTAATGTATCGTCAACATTGGTTAGATCATTGGCAACAGGGATTTAACGATTTGCCTAAAGATGGCAGCGAAGACGACATTAAACATCAAGAGTGGCAAGCGATATTATGGCGCGATGTTGTAGTTGCAACAGAGCAACAATACGTAGGCAATGAACAAGAAAATCCGCTGCATCGTGCTCAGATGCATCAGTTATTAATCGAAAAATTACAGCAAGCAGCAACTAACGAATTAACAAACGTATTGCCATCACGTTTGTTTGTCTTTGGTATTTCAACCATGCCACAGCATCAACTACAAGTATTAGATGCATTATCTCAACATATTGATGTTCAGATCCTTTGGTTGAATCCTTGCAGTCAATATTGGGGCGATATCTTAAGCGATAAAACACTAGCACGGTTAAATCAGAAACAAACGGCAATAGCGACTATCAATGTTGAGCAAAAACAACAATATTTTGTGGTTGGTAATCCATTATTGGCAAGTTGGGGACGAATTGGTCGAGACTATTTAGATATCTTAACCAACTCCGATTTTGCAATTCACGATGTATTTATTGATATCGAGAGCAATTCGATTCTCAGTGATATTCAAAGAGATATTGTAAATCTTGAATTTCGAGGTCAACAATTACCGTTATCACCTGAGCAAATCCGTTCAAATTTAGGTCAAAAGCCTTTAAAGAAAAAAGATGATTCACTGTTAATACATAACTGCCATAGCCGTTTCCGAGAATTGGAAGTCTTAAAAGATAAACTTTTAGGCTGGTTTGAAAACGACGCGGATTTATTGCCAAAAGATGTATTAGTGATGATGCCAAATGTCGATCAGTACGCTCCTTTTATCGACGCTGTATTCTCAAGGACGACAGGAAGTAGTACTCAAAATAGCGAAAACCTAACTGAGTCTGATACATACATTCCTTATACCATTGCTGACCGAGGCGGGTTACTAGAAGACCCATTATTAAATGCATTTACTCAATTTTTACGCTTGCCTGAATCAAGGTTTACAGTGTCAGAGTTATTAGACTATTTAGAGTTACCTGTATTAATGCATAAATTTGATATCAGTGGTCATGAGTTGGAACTGATTAAATTCTGGCTGCAGGAATGTCATGTTCGCTGGGGTAAAAGTGCACAACATAAAGCCAAATGGGGCTTACCCGAAATCAACTTAAACACTTGGGCTTACGGTTTGCAACGCATGGTATTGGGGTTTGCATTAGGTAAAGATGAAGTCTGGCATGACATATTGGCGTATCAACATATAGAAGGCTTTGATGCGACTATCTTGGCCAAGTTATTGGACTATTTTCAATTTATCTTACATTGCGAGCATCAATTAACGGACGATAAAGAGTTGGCCCAGTGGCATGAAACCATTGAGTGTTTGTTGTCTCTTTGGCTCGCAGATACTGAACTATCATTAAACGAGCAATTGTCAGTACAAAAAATTCGAGATGCGAACTTGGTAATGCAAGGTTATCAACAAGATCAAGATTTTGACGGTAAAATCGGATTCAAAATCGTGCATCAATTTTTTCAAGAGCATCTAAATGAGGGTGGGGTAGCGCAACGTTTCTTAGCCGGTAGTATGAACTTTTGTACGTTGATGCCGATGCGCTCAGTACCATTCAAGATAATTTGTGTATTGGGATTAAATGAAGGAGATTATCCA
This sequence comes from Gammaproteobacteria bacterium, assembly GCA_013373245.1. GTDB lineage: Bacteria > Pseudomonadota > Gammaproteobacteria > Enterobacterales > Alteromonadaceae > Psychrosphaera. Next base: position 37,999 of record JABXID010000005.1, on the reverse strand, counting down.
AGACACGTTGATCCGATTAGTTTTGATTTAGTTGGGCTGAACACACCTCGTAAAGGTGATCGTTCACGTAAATTTGATGATAGATATTTATTTCTAGAAGCTTTGGTTTCAGCACGAGAAAAACTGCATCTGAGTTATGTGGGTCAATCGAGTAAAAATAACCAAACTTTGATGCCGTCCGTGATCTTGTCTGAGCTGATGGACTATTGTCAGCAGTCTCATTTTGTTAAGCAATCGACAAGCATCCGAAATGAATTTGATCTTGGAGAAGGTCAGGTTGATCAAAATTATCAAATAACCGATCAATCACAACAAGCCGGTGATCAAAAACTTGATGTATTAGATCGTTTAGTGATCAAACATCATTTACACCCATATGACAGCCATTATTTCTCTGATCGTTCAAGTAATAACGAACCTACAAGCCGCTACAACACATACGATCCTTTATGGTATCAAGTTGCCTTAAGTCGAAATGAAAGTATGATTAAATACGAGGCAAAACAGGACGAAGCTATCGCTAAAACGGGTTTAAAGCGACAAGATGAATTAGGTAAAGATCAAGCTACAACGGAGGTTGATCTTCAAAGCGATCACAACCAACAGCATAAGATCGATATTGGCAGTGAATTAGATCAAATTGATCTTGACGATTTTATAACGTTTTGGCGTCACCCTGTCCGATATTATTATCGTAATATCTTGGATATTAAACTTGAGGTATCAGAAGATGCGGTTGACGATATCGAAGTGTTTGAGCACGACGGTTTGACTCAATACCAAATGTTGCAAAAAATCACACAAGCAATTGTGGCAACAAACAGTGATAACCCTCAGTTAAAGTTCGTGGCAAATGAACTGTTATCTGGAGCATTACCAAGCAATGACTGGGGAGAAAATCTATTAAATAAATATCAGAAATCCGCGGAAGATATGCTGCAATCAGTTACTAGTGTTTTTAGCGATGAGCTTCGACATCAAGCAATCGATATAGACATAGAAGATACGTCAATAGGTATAAAACTAACGGGAGTGATGCCCGTTTTGACCCCTGCTGTTAATGATACGGTTTATCACAGTGTTACGTTACGCTTCGGTAAAGTGCGAGCAGAAGACAAGTTACTGTTATGGCTTAACCACCTAACGAAGTGTGCGAGTGGGCATAAGAGTGTTACCGCTTTGATAGACAAAGATAATAAAGTCGCTTGGTTTGAGGCGTTAAATAAACAAGAGGCTCAGCAGCTATTGTCTCCTTGGCTAAGTCAATATACAGAAAATAAACAGCGTTTACTGACTTGGCATATTTCCATCGCCATAGTTCACGCACAGGGCGTGTTGGATGGCTTGAATCCTTTGCAGATCCAACAAAATATTAATAAAGAATTTGTGCCTTTATTCAGTGGTCGAAACTTATCAAACGATGAATACGCAAAACAAGTGATGTTATCTCATGCTGACTTACCGGAACACTTTTCAGCGTTGTCAGAACAATTGTGTTTACCTTTAGTCGACGCACTTTATTTTGAAACAATTAAAAAAGCGCAACCTAAGTTGCATCTATTTAACACGCAAATGGAGCTGCAATAATGCCTTTGATGCTTGACCCGATCCGTTTACCGCTCGATCAAAATGCTTTAATTGAAGCAAGTGCTGGTACAGGTAAAACATACACTATTACGACGCTTTATTTACGAGCCTTACTCGGTTTAATAACTCACCATAACTTAGCTAACGAAATCGACACGACACGTACCGGAGACTTGTTAATGCCAATGTCGGTAGAGCAGATCTTGGTGGTAACTTTTACTGAGGCGGCAACGCAAGAAATTCGTGATAGGGTTCGGGCAAAACTGAAACAAACTCAAGATCAAATCATTGGTAATTGTGACAAACCTGACGCCGGTATTGAAGTTCTACTAAAGGAATATAGTCGACGTTATTGTGTCATGTTTAACACTGCAACTGACGATGAACAAACGCTGCAAGATAAAGCTAATTTACATGCGTTTCATGTATTGCAAAACGCCATAACCTTAATTGATGAAGCCTCTATTTTTACTATTCACGGATTTTGTCACCGTTGTTTAAAACAGTTTGCATTTGAAACCAATGCCAGTTTTGAGCAGACCTTCGAGATGGATGCAAAACCAACCTTGTACAACGCTTTGTTAGATTTTTGGCGTAAACACGTTGTAGAGCTTAAACAAAGTGAGTTTGAATGGTTTGCTAAGTATTGGCGTTCACCAAAATCCTTATATCAAGATTTGAACAATGTGGTTGGTAAACAGGTGACCTTTGAACCAAATGTCGACGAACCTGAGTACCAAAACTTGTTATCGACATATCAAACCTTAGTTGGTGAACTAAAACAGCAATGGCAAGCAGCAAAATTCTCTGAGATTTTAAAAGGCAGTAAACTTAAAAAAAACAAATCAGTTTACCTTCGTATTCCACAGTTGCAGCAGTTTATTGAGTCAGACAACTGGCTGCCAGGTTTTGATAACAAAACTGCTTGGTCTATGTGGGGAACGGATGCTCTATCCGATGCGAATAACTACGCAAAAAATGCAGAGTTTATTCAGCACAGTATTACTGCGACGATTGATAAGTTAGCCGATGTTGAGCAGCAAATAACAGAAGGTCGGTTTAAGAGTTTTTGGTTGCAAAGAGCCAAACAGTTTATAGAACAACGTGCGAAACAATTTAAGACTGAGCAACAAATTATTAATCCGGACGATTTGTTAACAGAACTCGCTATGGCTTTGACGAGTAATGGCCATAGCACGCAAGAGTCAGCAATAGAAGACAATGAGCAGGATTCGTCAATTAACACAGCGCTAAAGTCCGCCATTCTTGCTAAATATCCATTGGCATTTATCGATGAATTTCAAGATACAGATCCAATCCAGTACCAAATTTTCAGTACCATATACCAGTCAGAACAAACTGTATTAGAACCTGCTCAAGAACGTATTAACCCGAATAGAAAAGGCAATATGATTCTAATCGGAGATCCAAAACAAGCCATTTATAAATTCCGTGGCGCAGATATCTTCACATATTTGCTGGCAAAGCAGGAGATCCCAGAAACTCAGCATTACACGCTAGCAAAAAACTGGCGCTCTCACCCTGATTTAGTGAATTCAGTTAATTACCTGTTCAGTCAAAACCAACAAGGGTTTAGGCACGTCAACATACCGTTTATTGAAGTTGGTGCAGCTAAGTCTAGAAATGAATATTTACAGATAGAAGGTGCAGAACAAGCTAATTTAAAATTGTGGCACTTAACTAACAGCGAGCAAAATAAAGGTTTTAAGAAAGAGCCCGGAGAAGCGCTATTTGCCCAATGGACAGCAAAAAACATAGCGGAGTTATTGTACAAAGCGAGTGAAGGTAAAGCGCTGTTTGTGAACCAAAATTGCGTAAACAAAGATGTCGTACAGCAAGATGCTAGTTATGTTGAAAAATCTCAGGTAAAAGCCAGCGATATTTGTGTGTTGGTGCGTAATCGTCAACAAGCTAATCGAATGAAAAGCGCGTTGGCAAAACTGAATGTATCGTCTGTATTTATTAGCCGAGATAATGTGTTCGATAGCGATTTGGCCAAAGATTTATTACGATTATTACATGCGTTTGAAACACCTAGTAATGAGCAAAAACTAAGAGCTGCGTGTGCTGGTATGTTATTTAACTACAACGCAGAACAATTACTTCAATTGGTTAACTCACCAATACAATGGCAGCGTCATATTCAAACCTTTTCTCAAGCGAGTGAATATTGGCATAGAGGACAAGTGGCAAAAGCCTTAAATTGTATATTGTTGTTCGCTCAAACCTTTAACACTTGGCAGCAAAAAATAACTCTAGATGCTGAGCGCTTGATCACTGACTTCAGGCATTTAACTGAATTAGTGCAAGAAGAATCTGTAAAATTATCGGGCAGTCAAAAATTACTATTGTGGTTCGAACAACAAGTTAATGCCAAAGGCGAGTGGGAAAGTACCTCTGAACAACAACAGTTACGTTTGGAATCTGATAACCAACTCGTACAAATTTGTACCCTTCATGCCTCTAAAGGTCTTGAGTATCCAATAGTTTATTTGCCGTTTGTCTGTGATTTTAAAGTTGAGAAAACTGCGTTATATCATTCCAAAAAGTCCAAAATGAATGGCCAAGAACAAGGTCTAACGTATCGCGTCGACAATAGACAACTCGAACAACAAATCGCCGAGCAGGAGCGTTTAGCGGAGGATATTCGTTTATTATATGTTGCTATGACGCGTCCTGTTCATCAACTTGTCTTGGGGCTATTTAATTTAAAAGACCAATTTAATCGCAGCGGTTTAGCTTTAAGCGCTGCAGGGCAGTTGTTGTTAGGTAATGAGTTGGAGCACTCGGATTTAATTGATGATGAATTGATAAGCAATGTTTGCCAGCAATTTAGTTTTGACATTAACAAATTATCAGGCAATCAAACCGTTTGTTATGACAATAAACTTGAAGAGCAAGTTATATCCGAATATCAGGCGGCGCGTGAATTGAATTATCAGTTTGAGCAAGACTCACCTAAATTATCTTTTTCTGGTTTTGAAGGGGAGATTAACAACGATTGGCGCATGTTAAGTTATTCTTCATTAGCGACCAAACATAATCTGACTCAACATCAAGCTATTATGCAAGGGGCACAAAATTCAGACGGTCCCGAAAATACAGAGATGAATGACTCGGAGCTTATATGGCAAGCTGGTGCAACGGATGAAATTAGTCCTTACACGATTAACCTAAGCAATAATCATGAGACTGTAATGTCCACCAGCGAAGTGTTCAATTCATTCCATTTTCCAAAAGGGGCAAACGCCGGTAGTTGTTTACACTGGATCATGGAAAATCTAGATTTTACGCAGCCGGTAGCGTTACAAACCGAAATAATAGAGCAAGGCTTGGAACGTTACGGTATAGAAAATATTTGGATCACAGCGGTCACAGAATGGTTGCAAAGTGTTATCCAATATCCGTTAAGTGATTTTTCACTTTTTGATATTGAGCCCAAACAAATGTTAGTGGAAATGGAGTTTTATTTTAGCTTTAAACAGTTAAATATGAATGTATTAAGTAACGCGTTACTAATGTTAGGGGTGGCTGATAGCCTAACAAATAAAGGGTTTGAGAGTAATAAAAAGGATATGGTGGGTATACTTAAGGGGTTTATCGATTTAACCTTTTCCCATCAAGGGAAGTATTATGTATTGGATTATAAATCGAACTATTTGGGTGATGAATCTACCGACTATCAACAAGATAAATTACAAATTTGCATGTCCGATCACAATTATTATTTGCAAGCGTTAATCTATGTTTTTGCTCTGCATTTATTTTTAAAACAACGTTTTGCTGATTATGACTATAAAACGCATGTTGGCGGGGCATATTATTTATTTATGCGGGGAATGGTAGAAAACAGCCAGAATGGACATAACCCTGAAGATAGAACTGGCGTATATTATATGCCGATAAGTTACGACGTGATTCAATATTTAGAAACTGAACTAGGTCACTCAAACCAACAAGATAATGTATTACAGCAGCAAGCTACGAGTAGCTCTTCAACGCAAGTTAAAAAGGAGTCGTCTGAGGCTCAACAACTAGGATTTGGTTTTGATTAATATATTTAATACATCAGATATTTCGATGGCCGGTGATCCTGACGCAAATTACGGTCAATTAGTGATCAATTGGTTAGAGCATCAAAATCAAACTGATTTTCAAAGCATGGATTTGCACCTTGCGCGTTTTGTAATGAGCGAAATGCCAAAGAGCAACATTAAGCGCAACAATGTCACTTCGATACGGCAGCAGTGCAACTTATTTGTTTATTTGTCGGCATTAGTGTCACGTAATGTCTTACGCCAACACACCTGTGTATCCCTTCAAGACGCCTTTCAATATTATGTTGCGACAGCTCAAGATAGTTTTGAGTTACCTGATTTATCGCAATGGCATTCAATATTACGCGCGTCGGATTTAGTCGATGTACGAGACTTACCTAGTGACACCGACGCTTTAAATCAGAACGAGCCTAACACAAACGGTTTTTCGCCTTTTGCGCTCTATGATGATTTGTTCTATATGCAACGCTACTTTCACTACGAATATAATTTGGCACGATATGTCGCAGATAAACTGCTGATTGCGGCAAAAGGCGCTAAAGATTCTGGGGGTAAACAAAAATATTGGTTTCAAACACTCGAACAACAATTGATTAAAGACACTGTATTGCCTTTGTTTGATCGTACTGGGTTAAAAGATAACGAAGTTAATTGGCAACAAGAAGCGGTACTCAATAGTGTAAATGCCGGCTTCTTTGTGATAAGCGGTGGACCAGGAACTGGTAAAACGACGACAGTTATTAAATTGTTACTCACACTCCAACGGTTAAAACAAATTGCAGAACCTGGCGGTAAACGCCTCGATATTCGATTGGTGGCGCCAACCGGTAAAGCATCGCAGCGTTTGTCGGAGTCTATTGCAAACTCAAAGACCAAGCTTTCAATTTCTGAGGAAGAGCAGCGGGGCATCCCTGAACAGGCACTTACCATTCACCGGCTGTTAAAACCTAAAGGCTTTAACGAATTCTTTCATAATGAACATAACCGACTAAATCTGGATGTCCTCATTTTGGACGAAGCGTCTATGGTAGATATCAGTCTAATGAATCGATTGATCAATGCCTTACCTCAACAAGCACAGCTCATTTTATTGGGTGATCAGCAACAGTTGGCGTCAGTTGAAGCTGGTAATGTTATGGCCGACTTATGTGCTGCACAATTCAAATTAAATGAGCTGGATAAAAAGACCTTTGGCGAGTCGAAAAGGTTGTTCCAGACTGAACTTTTGAAAAGTTATCGTTTTTCAGAGCAAAGTGAAATCGGCCAACTGGCGCAGTCAATTAAAAATGGCGATGCCCAACAAGCCTTGGCGCAAACTATAGGTTATTCAGTCGAAACCACAAGTGATCAGCCGCTACATGATAATCAGTTACAAGCAATCAATTGGTACCAGCCTAAATTGCAACAACTGCCGTTATTAATAGAGTCAGCAGTGGCGCATTATATAAAAATATATCAGGCGATTCAGCAAAGCAGAGATGTAACTGAAAGGTTACTTAATGATCTCTTTGATATTTTGGCTGAGTTTCAGTTGCTGGCGTGTGTTAAACAATCTCAATGGGGGGTGGACGAGTTAAACAACCAAATTCAATATCGCTTGTCGAGACGAGTAAAGAGCAGTTTTAATGCAATGCATTACGTAGGCCGGCCCATAATGATCACAGAAAACGCATACCACCTTGGATTATACAATGGCGATATAGGCATAGAGTTGTTCGATAGTCAGTCACAACAAATAATGGCGTACTTTAAAGCTAACGATTCAGGTGTTATGTCAAATCACTCCTTAGGGGCATATAAAGGTTTTGCCTGCCAACGTTTACCTGCGCATCAAACGAGTTATGCAATGACAGTACATAAAAGCCAAGGATCAGAATTTAATCATGTCGCTTTGGTGCTTCCAGAAAGTAATAACTTGAGCGCCAATGTGACCAGAGAATTGATTTATACAGGTTTGACTCGCGCAAAAACGCACTTTAGCTTATTTGGATCAGACTTTGCTTTACGTCGTTCGATTCAACAACACACAGCTCGGCATTCTGGACTGGCAAGTATGATCACAAAGTTAACGAGTGGTTTTTTGCACAAACACAACCACGTATAACGCCAGTGCAAAACTGCCAATAAATGCTTCTATAGTGGCGACCAGCCGGGAATACCCTATAGGCTGGATGTCACCGTAACCAAGGGTTGTAAAGGTAACCACACTAAAATAGATGCTAGTAAAGAAGTTATTTAGGTTTTCGAAAAATGATAATTGCGATGAAACTCTTAAAATGCCGTGGTCCGTATTAATACCCAGTAAAAAGTATAAAACGGCGCAGATAAAAATAAACAACAAAGAAAACGCGATCACATTAAAAGGGCTCTCTCCATAACCACAAAACAAATCAACGGCTTTAGATACAATACGACGTTGGGAAAATTTTTCGTATTGCATACGGCGCATAGTGAGCTCTTTACGGGCACAATAGCCTACCAAAGTATAAATGCCATCCGATTCAGCTGCTTTTCGTAGATTGCGATAAATTTCTTCCGATTGTTCATAAAAATCTATAGCTTTAGCTCGATCTTTTTCTTTGTCAGCATTTCTAGCTACGGCTTCTTGTTGAACATGCTCTCCTAATCGTATGTTATCAAGACGTGCACCTTGCAGTTTAGTACCCAATAAATTGGTATTGTGTAAGTTTGCGCAATGCAAGTTAGCGCGATTCAGGTTGGCCTTCATCAAGGAGGCGTTTTCTAAATTAATATTAAATAAGTGTGCGTTCTCTAGGTCAGCCCGATACATATCGGCACCACGCATGTCATAACCCTTGGAACTGCCTTTTTTTACTAAGTTGACGTTACGTAGTTTGGCTCGTTTTAAACAGATCCCCTGCAACATGCCGCCGCCTGAAGCATAAGCTTCAAGCCGCTCAGTTAGTTCCATATTCGATTTATTAATTGTTTTATCATGCCAAAAGCAGTAGCCATTGCCTAAGTCTGCGCCTGTACACTGTTCGCCTTCGCTGGAATGGTATTGGCAATTGTTTTTTTCAGTCATAACTTAATAATTTTTAGGTGATTTATATTTTTACCACTGGCTTGCACTAACTATAGAATAAGAATTAAAACCGTGAAGAAAATTATTTGAAAAGTAATCAAATCTCCGTATCGTTAACGTATTAGACTCGTATGAAATTAATAAAGTGGATTGAAAATGAGTAACCGTATAAACAAAGTACTAAAGGGAATGCCCGCAAGCGACGGCGCAGGTGTAAATTTAACCCGAGCGCTTGGACAACCAGCTCTGAAATACATAGACCCTTTTTTAATGCTGGATGAAATTAAGTCAGACGACCCGAATGATTATATTGCTGGGTTTCCACCCCATCCACATCGCGGCTTTGAGACGTTAACTTATTTAATGCACGGCAGTATGGAGCATAATGATTCAACGGGTGGACACGGTTTAATAAACTCTGGTGGTGTGCAGTACATGACGGCGGGTAAGGGCATTATACATTCCGAAACGCCTAAACAAGATCAAGGGTTATTATGGGGATTTCAGCTATGGATTAACCTACCTTCGACAGAAAAAATGGTGGATGCCAGTTACGTTGATATAGAGAGAACAGATATCCCAACGTTAAACTTAAACAATCAAGAGGATGGCAAAATCACCTCAGCCCAAGTAAAGCTTATTGCTGGTAAGTTTAACAACAGTGATGAGACTGGACCTGTTAAACGTGATGATATTGATCTACAAATTTATGATCTAACTAACGCAGAAAAGTCGGCTTTGCCGATAAAGATAGATACGGACGCACAAGGCTACTTATACGTATACCAAGGTTCTGTCGAAGCAGAAGGTAAAACTATCAATGAAACTCACATCGCTGAAATATCAACAACTTCAGAGCAAGATGAAAGTAGTATTAAACTAACCATGGCTGAAAACACCGGTGTGTTGCTTGCGGTTGCAAAACCTATAGGTGAACCAATCGTACAATATGGCCCGTTTGTGATGAACACTGCTGAAGAAATCGAAACCGCACTTCGTGATTATCAGAGCGGAAGATTGGCTTAATACCAATCGTCATAAATATTTAGTCAGCCAGTGGGAACTAAAAAGCATTAAGACAAGGAACAAGATTGAAGGTATAGTCGTTCTACATCAAAATCTTGTGAAGCCGTATTAATGCTTTTTAGACCCATCGAAGACGTCTTTCAGAGCTTCTATTTCTTTGTTGCTTGAATTTGAAAGACGTCCAGTATTACTGCATTCAAGCGCCTCGAACTAAAAGCTCTGAAATGGCGCTGGGTGACTAAATATTTATGATAATTGGTATATTATAATAACTTGTAACAATTGTGGATTTGTTTGATAACGCCACTTGTTGATATAAAGTGAATAGGGCTTGATGAGCTGAGAGGTATGAGTTTATGACGTTTTTCATTTTTATATTACTGTGTGGCGTGTTATCAGCCTTGATTGCTGCCGCCAAACACCAAAATTATTACACTTGGTTTTTTAACGGCTTATGTTTTGGCCCATTCACCGTATTGTATTTAATGTTTAGTAACAATAAACAGAGGTAACCCATTATCTCAGTCAATAACACTCTGCCAGAACTATTGTGTGGTCCATTCGTACGCAAAGTAGAATCTAAACAAGCAGTTATTTGGTTTGTCACCAGTCAAAAATACAAATATCAAATTCAATTACAGGCGGGGAGTTTATCGTCAACAGAGAGCCCGACCGATATTGTTGTGAAGTCCGAATTCCAATCAGTCCAAGTAGGTAAACATTGTTTTGTTAACCAGTTTCTTTGTCATATTAAGCAAGGCTTTCCAAATAATACAAAGATTTATTATCACCTATTAAAAGCTGACGTTGAGTTTTCAGACAAGCCCATTGCCTTGGACTTAAGTAATCGAACTTTTAATGAGGACACCGCCCCGAACTTTAAGGTGACGGAGCAGTTGAGCTCTGTTTTACAAGGCTCTTGTCGAAAGCCACATCACTTTGCGCCAGATGCCCTAGATGCAACGACCCAACAAGTTAATAACAAAACAATAAAAAGACCCGATTACCTGATCATGTCGGGCGACCAAATTTACGCCGACGACGTTGCAGGACCCATGTTGGTAGCTATCCAGACCCTAAGTAAAAAATTAGGACTGTATTCTGCAACGCACGAATTAGGCGCTATATCAAAACAACAGCTTGATTGGCGTCATTCCATGTATCAGCGCAGTCAATTGTTACCAAAAAAAGAACAGCAGTCTCGGTGGTCTAAATTTTGGCACGGAAACGACATTATATCTGCCCGTTATCATGATAATCACTTAATTGGTCTTGATGAGTTTTTTGCCTGTTATTTACTAACTTGGTCTTTTAACTGTTGGCAGTTAGTTACCGATGAAGTGCATCAAGCGCCAAAACAGTTGATAGAAAAAGATAAGCTGTTGTATTTAAAAGAGCTGAAACATATTGAAGGATTTGTAGGATCGCTGCCCAATTTTGAAGTTCTGTTAGCAAACACCGCGACATTAATGATTTTTGACGATCACGACGTTACAGATGACTGGAACTTAACGGCGGATTGGGAAGAGCATGTTTATGGCAACCGAATTACTAAACACATGATCCGCGATGCACTATTGTCCTATACCTTATTCCAAGGTTGGGGCAATTGCCCTGAGCAAACACAAGATTTATTAGACGAGATTAAGCGAGTCGGCAAAAAAAGAGACTTTGCAGACAACGCGCTTACCGATGTTTTGTTCGAACACAACGAATGGCATTATGAAGTTGAGACCAGTCCACGCATTGTTGTACTGGATACCCGAACTCACCGATGGCGTTCGGAAACATCCACTAAAAACCCGAGTGGTTTGATGGACTGGCCAAGATTAGAGCAGTTAGAACAACAACTTTATAAACCACAAAACTCCGTATTAGTAGTATCTGCAGCGCCTGTATTTGGCGTTAAATCGATTGAAGTGGTGCAAAGCGGCTGTGAAATGATCGGACAAGAGTTGCTGGTGGACGTAGAAAACTGGATGGCTCATCAAGGCTCTGCTCGAAAGTTGATGAATATGCTTCGCCACGACGACGCCCCCAATGAAGTGATAATTTTATCAGGCGATGTACATTATTCATTTTGCTTTTCCGCGCAACGTCGGTTTAGCTCAGATACTGATAAAATTTGGCAATTGACTTGCAGTGGCTTTAAAAACGAATTTCCACAGGGATTAATTAAGTTTTTTGATTACATTGATCGCTTTTTATATTCAGAGCACAGTTTATTAAATTGGTTCACCAAACGTCGAAAGATGGCGATTAATCATCATCGAGTTTCAGTGACGAGCAAGTTAACGAGGCACCTTCACAGCCAATCTGCTGCTGGTTACGTTGGTCTAAATAGAGATGGGTATTTAACTGAATACAGTTTGATCACAGGCAAGGGCGAGAAGATCCGTTTTGATTTACAAGACGACTAAAAAGACAATGGCTGAAGAATAACACCAGCCATAAATTTTATACAATTCGATGTTTAGTTACTTATTATCAAAATACCTGACAAACAAATCCTTTTAGGTAAAAACCTTCTGGATAAGCACTGCCAATCACGTGATCTTGTGCTTGTGATAACTTTTCGACAAACACCATATCTCTATTGGCATCTAACGCTGCATCTGCAATGATTTTTTGAAACAGATTCTGCTCCATCAAACCAGAACATGAGAACGTTAATAAATAACCGCCTGGATTTAATAACTGCATAGCGATCATATTAATGTCTTTATAACCGCGACACGCACCGCGTAATTGCGCTTTTGACTCGGCAAATTTAGGCGGGTCCATTACGATAACATCGAATTTTGTGCCTTGTGCTCGATATTCACGCAACAACTTAAAAACGTCTTTTTGTTCAAAAGTGACTTTGTTTAAATCGAGTTTGTTTAACTCAACGTTTTGTTTAGCAATTGCCAAAGCATCTTCAGAAACATCAACTTGTGTCACATGATTGGCACCGCCTCTAAGCGCGTATAAACCAAACGTGCCGGTATAACTAAAGCAGTTAAGCACTGTTTTGCCTGTTACGTATTTTTCAAGCGCTGCGCGACTGTCTCTTTGATCAAGGTAAAAACCGGTTTTATGACCTTTTTCTACATCAACGAAGGCTTTAATGCCATTTTCTTCGATAATAATCGGCGAGGGCAGTTCGCCATGAATCAACCCTTGTGACTTTTTAATACCTTCTTTACCACGAACATCGACATCGGAACGCTCATAAATATTGTGTCCAGGAAACTCTTGTTTTAGCGCAGCAAAGATATTCTCTCGCTGGAACTCTGCACCAGCGCTTAAGATTTGACATACCAATGTAGTATCAAATACATCTACCGTTAAGCCAGGTACGCCATCTGACTCTGCCGCAAACAGACGATAGCCTGTTAATCCACCGCGTTCGATTATAGGTGAGCGGATTGCCTTAGCTCGTTGAATTCTTTTAATAAAAAACTCACTATCGATGTTTTCGTCTTGAAAACTCCAAATACGAGCACGAATTTGTGAATGCGGTGAATAAGCGCCTTTGGCTAACCAAGTGCCATCATCGCTGAGTATATCAATGGTTTCGCCAAGTTTTGGGTTACCCTCTACTTTCTTAATAGCTTTCGAAAAGATCCAAGGGTGTTTGCGTTTTACCGCTTTAACTCGGTCGGCTTTGATATAAATAGAAGGCATGAAAATACTCGATTTGTGTTAGTAGCGTTGAGACTTAAGGCGGCGATTTTAGTGGAAATGACAAAATAAGCAAAGATAGTTGCAAGGATTACTTTTCCGCTATCCATTTTTGAATTATCTGAACGGTCACTTCAGGACGCTGTGATACATACTCTTGTACCAGAGCTAAAAGTTTGTGCCGGTTGTTTTTATTTTGATTGATTTGGCGACGGAGCAGTTGGAATTTATTTTTAGCTCGTTGCAAACGTTCTTGTTTTTCTATGGCTTCGAGGGATTTGCTGCGCTCGTTCATGATAAAAACCTTCAAACGTTGTGAAATATTTCGTACTCAACACCGTTCTAATTTATAACCTAACAATATCCCTCGTCAATTACTAAGGTTTGCCGTTTATGAACTTCGCCGTCGTATTTCAAACGTACCAGTTAACATTAAATAAAATTAAATACGCTGATGGACTACCATCATTATTTTTGCGCCTTTATTTGGCACCTGTTTTTATGCAAGCCGGTTGGAACAAATTGCAAAATTTCGAAGATACCGTTTCGTGGTTTGGCAATCATGAGTGGGGGCTGGGTTTGCCATTTCCTGAGTTTATGGTCAGTTTGGCAGCGGGTACCGAGTTTATAGGCGGTTGGTTATTATTGTTTGGTTTATTCACTCGGTTAATTTCCATTCCACTGATGGTTACCATGTTAGTGGCGGCGGTAACGGTTCATATTGAAAACGGCTGGCTAGCGATTGCCGATTCAAGCAGTTGGTTGGCCGATGGCACAATTTTATACAATGAATCAATTATGGCTTCAGCAGAGAAAAAACAGATGGCGCTGCAAATATTGCAAGAATACGGTAACTACGATTGGCTAACGAGCAGTGGCTCAGTCACTATTTTGAATAATGGCATCGAATTTGCGATTACTTATTTCATTATGTGTTTAGTTTTATTGTTTAGTGGTGGTGGCCGTTTCGTCAGTGCCGATTATTATTTGGCCAAACGTTTTCGCTAAAGTAAGTGTATACAAAATAAAGGCTGAGACTTAGTTTAAAAGTCGATACCATAAGGTTTCTTTTATAGCTTGAGGAATACTAATGGACGCAATTGAAATGCTATTGACTCGGTCTTCAAATAATAAACTCTGTGCACCTGCACCTCAAGGTGAAGTTCTGGATAATATTCTAAATGCAGGACTTAGAGCACCAGACCACGCCAATTTGTCTCCTTTTAAGTTTATCGTTTGTCAAAACGCAGGCCTTGATAAACTGTCGAACATATTCAAACAGGCGGCGGAGAAAGAAGGCAAAACCGAAGCAGAAATGGAAAAAGCGACAAAAGCGCCATATCGTGCTCCTATGGTTATAGTAGGTATCTGCCAATACACCGAGCATGAAAAAGTACCTCGAGTAGAACAAATCGCAACGACTGCTTGTGCAATTCAAAATATGCAAATGGCAGCATTTGCTCAAGACTTCAACGGTATTTGGCGCACTGGTGGTTTTGCTCATTCGCAGTCGGTAAGAGACGCTTTTAATTTGCAAAAAGAAGACGAAATTGTTGGATTTTTGTATCTAGGCACAACTGAAACTGAGACCTTTATCAAACGTCAAAAATCACAACAAGAACATGTTGATTTTTGGCGTTAACCATAAGAAGTAACTATGAAAGATAATTACCCAATTAAAAATTTATTCAATAATACCAGTCGAATTGTTTATGGCTGTATGGGATTAGGTGGTGACTGGGACTCTCCTTCGTTTGAGCAACACCATATCAATCAAGCACACCAAGTGCTAGACGCTGCATTGGAGCACGGTATTACCCAATTCGACCATGCCGACATATATACCCGTGGTAAAGCTGAGCGCGTGTTTGGAGAAGTGCTTAAACAACGACCAGAACTAAAAGACCAAATTTCAATTCAATCTAAATGTGGTATCCGTTTTGCCGATGAACAACACCCGGGTCGTTATGACTTCTCAAAAGATTGGATCATTTCATCAACCGAAGGCATTTTGAAACGCCTCAATGTTGAACACATTGATACATTGATTTTGCACCGTCCAGATCCACTAGTAGAGCCAGAAGAGGTCGCTTTAGCGTTTGAACATTTAAAACAACAGGGTAAGGTTCGTCATTTTGGTGCGTCAAATATGCACCTTCACCAGTTACAGTTTTTGAACTCTGCATTAGAACAACCTTTGATCGTCAATCAACTGGAATTAAGTCTTACCCAGTTAGGTTGGTTAGACGAAGGTGTCACATCGCTAGGTGCAGGCGATAAGGCCGTTAATTTTTCATCGGGTACTATTGAGTATTGCCGACAAAATAATGTGCAATTGCAATCGTGGGGCTGCTTAAGCCAAGGTTTATTTACTGGCAGAGCATTAGATAATCAACCGGACTTTATTCACAATACTGCAGCTAAGGTTGACGCCCTTGCTACTCGATACCAAGTGAGCAAAGAAGCGATAGTATTAGCTTGGTTAATGCGACACCCTGCACAGATACAACCTGTAATAGGTACTACAAATCCGCAACGGATCGCGCAATGTGCTGAAGCAGTGAATGTTGAACTGAGCCGAGAAGATTGGTATTCCTTGTATGTATCAGCCAGAGGCGAGGCATTACCTTAGATACTAGCTCAACATATAACCTCATTATTCAATGCCAAATCCAGTCTGGATTTGGCATTAGTTTATTTATTGTTTTCCTGCAAAATATTTGATTAGTCTCGATTTAAAAAACTGCATTAGAATCCGCGCCAAATCTTTGATAGTGTGGATCATTCAGCACTTTCTTTAACTATAATGCATCAATAGATGTGCAATCAAAGGGGTTCTAAATATGTTGTTTAATGGCAATTTAATGACTGACTGTTCAATCCGCCAAAAAATTCGTGACTATTATCGAGTCGAAGAAGATGTCGTTATTCAACATTTACTGCCTAAAGCTGAAATAAGTATGAAGGCGCGCAGCAAAGCCTGGGAGCGCGCTCGTAAAATGGTGCTTACCATCCGTGAAGAATCAGAGGGAATGGGGGGAATAGACGCATTACTTAATGAATATTCTTTATCTTCAGAAGAAGGCGTTGTACTGATGTGTTTGGCAGAAGCCTTATTGCGCGTACCAGACAAAAGAACTCAAGATGCACTTATTCGCGACAAGTTGTCGCAAGGTCAATGGAGTTCTCACTTAGGCGCAAGTGATTCGTTATTCGTAAATGCGTCAAGTTGGGGGTTATTATTGACCGGCAGTATGGTCAAGTACGCCGATATTAAGTTCAATCATAAAGTTGGTGTAGTAAAACGTACCATGGGTAAATTGTCAGAACCTGTGATCCGTAAAGCCATGAACCTTGCCATGAAAATCATGGGTAAACAGTTCGTTATGGGTGAAACCATTGAAGCTGCCTGTGCTCGTGCCGAAGAAAAAGAATCGAAAGGTTATGTTTATTCTTACGATATGCTTGGCGAAGGCGCGCGTAACATGGAAGATGCGCAAGAGTATTACGATGCATACGTAAACGCGATTCACGAAATTGGCAAAGTAGCACAAGGTCGAGGACCAAGAACAAGTCCCGGTATTTCTATTAAACTATCAGCAATTCACCCAAGGTATGAGTTTACGCACAGAGAACGAGTGATTAATGAACTTGTACCAAAACTAAAAGAGTTGTGTTTACTGGCAAAACAGTACGATATTGGTTTGACTGTTGACGCTGAAGAATCTGAGCGTTTAGATATTTCCCTCGACATTATAGAATTAGTATTTTCAGATGAAGACCTTGCCGGCTGGAACGGTTTTGGTTTAGCCGTACAGGCATACCAAAAACGAGCCTTGTTTGTTATCGAATGGTTGCGTCAATTAACTGAACGTGTAGGCCGCAAAATTATGGTTCGTTTGGTTAAAGGTGCATACTGGGATACTGAAATTAAAAACGCGCAAAAAGATGGCTTAGAACACTTCCCTGTATTTACCAGAAAATCCTCTACAGACGTGTCATATCACGCCTGTGCAAATAAATTGTTAGAGTATCGCGATACCATTTATCCGCAATTTGCCACGCATAACGCTTACACAGCTTCGATTATATTAGAGTTGGCAGGCGACGATAAAGAAGGGTTTGAGTTCCAATGTTTGCACGGAATGGGCGATACCTTGTACGACCAAATTGTGACCCAGCAAAACATCCAATGTCGAGTTTATGCACCGGTAGGCGAACATGAAGATTTACTAGCTTATTTGGTTCGCCGATTGTTAGAAAATGGTGCAAACTCTTCGTTTGTTAACGCCATAGTCGATGTTGAAAAGCCGGTTGAAGAACTGCTTGAAGACCCAGTCGAGCGTACACATGGGCTTAAAAATATTTATAACAACCAAATCCAATTACCTATCGAATTATATGGCGAGGAACGTCTTAACTCTAAAGGTATAGATTTAACTGACATTCCACAAATTACTGAGTTGAAAGAGCGGCTAGACACTTGGTTTGAAGCGAATAGCTTAACTGGCGAAGAGCTTCAGCTGCCATTTGTGCCAGTTAAAAACCCTGCAAATTTGGAACAAGCGGTGGGGTATCACCAATACGCAACACCTGAACAAATGTTAGTGATGTTAGATGAAGCAGATAATGCTTTTGCTGGTTGGTCTAAAACGGACATAGACAGCCGATGCAAAATCTTAACAGACGCTGCTGACGCCCTTGAAGAAAACATGCCTGAGTTAATTGCGTTATGTATTAAAGAGGCGGGTAAAGTAACTCAAGACAGTATTGACGAAGTACGCGAAGCGGTCGACTTTTTACGTTATTACGCGGCGCGTGCAAAAGAATTGGTGGAAGATGATCGTTTAGAAGCACGTGGTGTTGTTTTATGTATTAGTCCATGGAACTTCCCGCTAGCAATATTCATTGGACAAGTTGCAGCGGCTATAGTGGTGGGTAATACGGTTATTGCAAAACCTGCGGAACAAACCAGTTTAATTGCAAAACGTGCGATTGAAATTATGAATCAATGTGGCTTACCAAAAGACGTTGTTCATACAGTGATTGCGCCGGGTTCAGATGTGGGTAGTACACTTTTACCGGACAATCGTATCGCTGCGGTTATGTTCACGGGCTCAACACAAACTGGTACTTTGATTTCTCAAATACTAGCGGAACGTGGCGGTGAGCAAGTTCCATTGATTGCAGAGACAGGCGGTCAGAACTGTATGATAGTTGACTCTACGGCACTTCCTGAGCAAGTGGTGGACGATGTTATCGCGTCGGGCTTCCAAAGTGCTGGCCAACGTTGCTCAGCTTTACGAGTGTTGTTTGTGCAAGAAGATATCGCGGATAACATTATCCGTATGATCAAAGGCGCGATGAAAGAATTACATGTGGGCGATCCTGCTATGTTATCCACGGACGTTGGTCCGGTTATCGATCAAAAAGCACTAGATACGTTAAACGCGCACGCCGAATACATGAAAGATAACGGTATTTTGCATTACGAATGTGAATTAAGCAGTGAAGCTGACAATGGTTATTTCTTTGCGCCAAAACTTTATGAGATTGAAAGCATCGACCACCTTACCAAAGAAGTATTTGGCCCTTGTGTTCATGTTATTCGATTTAAAGGCAAAGAAATCGATAAGGTGTTAGAGCAAATTAACTCTACCGGTTTTGGTTTAACAATGGGCGTTCATAGTCGAATTCAACAACGCGTAGCTGATTTAGCGCAGCGTTCAAGAGCCGGTAATATTTATGTTAACCGTAATATGATCGGCGCTATTGTCGGTGTTCAACCGTTCGGTGGACGAGGCTTATCTGGCACAGGCCCTAAAGCGGGTGGTCCAAACTACTTGCCAAGATTAATGAAAGAGGTATCAACGCCATCTGAAGACGAACTTAAGCTTGATGATCCGTCATTAGAAACCGATGACAAAGCTATCATCACGGCAACTAAATTGATGCAAAAGGCACAAGCGGTCGAAACCAATTGGCGTTTAACTAGCCTTAATGACCGAATCTCATATGTTCGTCGTTTATTAGCTAATATTGCTGATATCGAACACACACAAGAGTTTGCAGACGACTTGGATGCCACACTCGCTACGGCGCGTAAACAAATTACAAGTGTTGAAAGAAAAATGAAAAAGCCGACCGTGCTGCCAGGGCCAACAGGTGAGTCGAATACACTTTATTTGGAGCCTCGTGGTATTTTGGTGTGTTTCGCCGATAAAGACGTAACTTTCCACTATTGGTTAATGTCAATTGTTACCGCTTTATCAACCGGCAATACAGTTATTGCTGTGGTATCAGATGTGTTTTTTGAAGAGGCGATTGAAGTCGAAAAAATGTTTGAAAAAACGGGTGTTAGCAAAGGTATTTTCCAAGTAGCCCGACTTAAACACATACAACCATTATTGGCTCATGAAGCGTTAGCCGGTGTGGTTATTGACTCGAAAAGTCACCGAAGTGCATATATGACACATAAGTTAGCTCAACGAAGTGGTGCTATTTTGCCTTGTATAACTGCAGAATATAACGATAACTTGATCCAACGACTTGTTACTGAGAAGACGATTAGTGTCGATACAACTGCCTCAGGTGGTAATACGTCGCTAATGACTTTAATGGATGAGGATTAACCCGTACATTTTTTGTTTTATTTAGTTGGTATTGCAAGATACTAAATAAAAGAGATCTAGATGATCCTGATATCGGGAATTTCGTATCCTGATATCAGGAATTATCTTTTTGATTAAAAGACCAATTTCTGATTGTTTTTCTCCGTAGCCCTTCATTATTGGCGTTGAACGGCTGGCCAGTAAATTGCTTAAGTCTTTACTTTATTTATTTTGTCATACAAACATAAAATGGAACTGTACATTTATGTCGTTTATTAATATTCGCAGAACCTTATCTGCGAGTTTTGTTATTTCAGTGTTAAGCGCTTGCACTGCGCCATCCGGCGTTGAAATAACACCAGAAAAATTCCCTTTGCCTAGTAATTGGTCTTCTCATATACCAACCACTAATAATCAAATGACGGCAATCAGTAACGCTTGGCTAAAACAGGCGATAGATGAAGATCTGCAAACTTTTATTAAAAAGGCCCTTGAACACAATTACGCTCTGCAACAAAGCAAACTAAATCTATTGCAAACCAAACAAAGGATCATCGCAAATGGTGCAAGCTTTTGGCCTTCGGTTGATTTAAGTTTTAGCACAGGCACACGTAAAAATTCCATCACAGAAGCTCACACTGATAGTTCAGATATAGGTTTGTCAGCGCGATACGAACTGGATGTTTGGGGCAAATTAAGTGATTACGAGCAGCAGTTAAACCTCGAATATGCAGCACAGTTAGCGACCGTTCGTCAGCAGACAAATGAATTGGTAAAAAATGTTGCATTGGCATGGTATCAAGTCGTTGAGTCTAGACAGCAACTGCTCCTTTCAGAAAAAAGATTACGCAATGTCGAACAAAATTTGGCTGTTATAGAGTCAGGTTATGAATCAGGTATAAATACTGCGCTAGATGTGTACTTATCAAGAAACCAATTTGCCACAGAACAAGCAAAAGTTACTAGCCAACAAACCCGTTTAGCGTCGAGTCTTCGTCAATTAGAGTTTTTGCTAGGAGATTATCCCGCCGGTTTGGTAGAAGTAGCAACAAATGAGTTGCCTAATTTCACTCTTGATATGCCTCTTGGTATTCCGAGCGATGTGGTGAAAAACAACCCACGCGTTCAAAGCCAGTGGATGGCACTGATGGCGCAAGATGCAGCATTGGCTTACAGTCATAAACAGCGTTTTCCTAGTGTAAGCTTTACAGCAAGTACGGGCTATGCAAGCCAAGAATTATCGGATTTGTTATCAAACAGTTTAGGTTGGTCATTAATTGGCAGTATTTCAGCGCCGATTTTTAATGCCGGTCGCTTATCGGCTAATGAAGAGTTGGCTCGTTTAAGAGTCAAATCAACAGAGCAAGCCTATTTAGAAACATTGCATACTGTGTTTTCAGAGATAGAAAACGGAATTACCCGAACGAAAAACTTAAGGCTAAGTATGGCGGCCAATGAACAAGCATCGGAAAGTGCAGCATTAGCTGAGCAGATTTCATTTGAACAATACCTAAAAGGGTTAGTCAGTTATACAACCGTATTAGATGCTCAAAGTAGAGCGTTTAACGCGCAAAGCAATTTAATCAATCTAAAGTATCAAACATTAGCCAGCCAACTTGAACTATACGTTAATTTAGGCGGTGACTTTGCTGCGTTGTTACCTGCAAATGATAAAAATCAGGGAGGTAACTGATGACTCCTTCTTCACAACACAATTCAAACACAATGTCGAATGACAATGAGCGGACTAAAAAGATGATCAATAACCTAAAGTCAAAACGATTTTTAATGCCTGTAGCCATTTTAGTCGCAACCGTAATAGTTGCTCAGATCATAACTTCAAATCCGCCAACGGCAAAACGTCGAGCACCGTCTAAAGCGCCACAAATGACCGTGGATGTTAAGTCACTTGAGGCTCAACTGTATCAGGTTAATATCGATAGCTTTGGCACAGTACAACCGCGCACAGAAACTAATTTGGTATCGCAAGTGAACGGACAAATAACCTATATAAGTGATAATTTTCGCCAAGGCAGATTTTTTGAACAAGGTGAAACATTGCTAAAGGTCGATGATCGAGATTATCTTTCAGACGTAAAAATTGCAAAGGCAAGTTTATTAGACGCACAACAAGCGTTAACTGAAGAGAAAGCGCGTGCTGAGCAAGCTCTGGTCGATTGGAAACGCCTTGGCAAGGACGGTGAGCCTAATGATCTTGTGTTAAGAAAACCACAATTAGAAGCTGCAAAAGCTAGGTTATATTCGGCAGAAGCTCAGTTAGAAAAAGCTAAGTTAAGACTAGAGCGTACACGCGTTGTTGCACCATACGCTGGACGCGTATTAAATCAAAAAGTGGATATTGGTCAGGTAATTTCGTCAAATACACAGTTAGCAACCATATATGCTACGGACTTAGTCGAAATTCGTTTGCCGGTTAAGAATCAGGATTTACCACTATTAGACCTTCCTGAACAGTATCGTAAATCTTCAGATCTAGACGATGGAACTAACGCTAAAGTTGTATTTACTTCAACATTTGGTGTAGATCAACGCTGGATTGGACAATTAGTTCGAACGGAAGGCGCAATAGATAGCTCATCTCAGCAGCTTTACGTGGTTGCTCAAATCGAAGACCCATATAGAAAAGACTCAAAAAGTGAGCTTGCCATTAAAATTGGTCAATATCTGCAAGCTCAAATCGCAGGACGTTTAATGCCAAACGCCATCGTGATCCCCAATAATGCAATATACCAAGGTTCGTACGTTTATGTCGTTGAGGAGAACTTACTAAAACGACGAAATGTAGAGCTTTTGTGGAAAAACGAAACGGACGCAATTGTTAAAAGCGGTTTGTCGACTGGTGAACAACTGGTTGTTACGCCACTTGGACGAGTGAGCTCAGGAACCCCAGTATCGATTTCAGGTCAAAATAAACGTTTGATGACGGATAACCGGGAGGCGCCTCAAACCCTGTCAGAATTGCCGGAGAAACGTCAGCAACGAATAAAAAAGATGGCTGAACAACAAGGGATCAGTCCAGAACAGATGTTTGAGCAACTAAAGTCAAAACGTCAGCAAGGCGTAGATAAAGCTTCATTAAACAGCCAAAACGCTAATAAACAGAGTGAGAACGCCTAATGATAGCTTGGTTCACACGTAATCACGTGGCAGCAAATTTGCTGCTAATCAGTATTTTACTTATCGGTTTGTTTTCGCTGTCTAGTCGCATCCCGTTAGAGATTTTTCCATCGTTTGAATCGGACGTTATTTCCGTCAATATGAGTTTGCGTGGTGCAACGCCGGAAGATGTTGAAAAAGGCATAGCAATTCGAATTGAAGAGTCTGTGCAAGATTTGGAAGGTATCGAAAAAATTACCAGTCATTCTTCAGAGGGGCGTGCCAATGTCAGAATTGAAGTTGATAGCAATTACGATGCAAGAGAATTATTGGCTGACATAAAAAGTCGCGTTGATTCTATTAATAGTTTTCCATCTGAAGCCGAAAAACCCGTGGTGTCGATAAACCAAAGGATCAGAGACGTAATAACCGTAACCATCGCTAGTGATTATGGTGAACTGGAAGTTCGTGAATATGCTGAGCTTGTTCGAGATGAGTTGTTGCGCATACCCGGTATAACACAGTTATCGCTAAGTGGCGTACGAAACTATGAAATCGCTATTGAAGTGTCTCAACATAAACTTCGTCAATACGACTTAACGATAAACCAACTATCGAACGCTATTTCTAGCAGTTCTATTGATGTTTCTGCAGGTAATTTGAAAAGCAGCGGTGGTGACATCTTATTGCGTTCTAAAGGGCAAGCTTACCGAAAAGATGAATTTGCCAATATCGTCGTGAAACAAAATGCAGACGGCAGCATTATTCGTTTAGAAGACGTCGCAACTATTACCGATGGTTTTGAAGAATCGCCAATTCGAACTCGTTTTAATGGCAAACAAGCGGCGTTTATATCTATCTACCGCATCGGTGATCAAAGCGCTATTGAAGTAGCAGATAAAGTAAAAGAATACATAAAAGAAAAACAAGGTTCTTTGCCGGTTGGTTATGAATTGAGCTTCTGGGATGACGATTCAGAAATAGTTAAAAAGCGTTTGGCAACATTGACATCGAGTGCGCTGCAAGGCGGTTTTTTGGTGTTGTTATTACTCACGTTATTCTTACGACCATCAGTTGCGTTTTGGGTGTTTGTTGGTATTCCAGTTTCATTTATGGGCGCGTTTATCGTCATGCCGTTTTTCGATATATCATTAAATATCATGAGCTTGTTTGGTTTTATTCTTGTACTGGGAATAGTGGTCGACGATGCCATCGTGACGGGTGAAAATGTGTATTCAAGGATGAAAACTGCCAAAAGTGCAGAAGAAGCCGCTATTTTGGGTACGCAAGAAGTAGCAACACCCGTAACCTTTGGGGTATTAACTACGGTGGTGGCGTTTTTGCCTTTGGCATTTATCGAAGGTAACCGCGGAGCTTTGTTTGGCCAGTTACCGGTTGTTATCATTCCGGTTTTATTATTTTCGTTAATTGAATCAAAATTTGTATTACCAGCGCATTTGAAATACATAAAAATGCGTGACGAATCGAAACCTAATCGATTGCAGCAATTACAGCAAAATTTCGCCGATGGCTTTGAGCGTGTCATTTTGAAGTATTACCAGCCTCAATTAAATCGAGCATTGCGGAATAAGGGTACAACTGTCGCCTTGTTTGTCAGTGCGTTTGTTATCATTGTGGCGCTAATTATTACGGGCTGGACTCGATTTATTTTCTTTCCAAGAATTCCAAGTGAAACCGTTCGAGTCAATTTGACCATGCCAACAGGTACGCCGTTTGAGGTGACTGACAAGTTTGTCGAGCACATTTCAAAACAAGCGGAGATCATTCGGGATAAATACGTTGATGAAAACGGGGAATCAATAGTATTAAATATTTTATCTCGTTCAGGTGGCCGCGGCGGCGCAACACATGAAGGCAGTGTTCGATTTGAGATCACACCGCCAGAACAACGTGAAATGAAAATTGGTTCTCGTGAACTGGTTGGCGAATGGCGCAGGTTAATTGGCGAGGTCCCTGGGGCTGAATCTCTAGCATTCAGGGCGGAAATAGGGCGAAGCTCCGATCCAATAGATATTCAACTATCGGCAACATCGATTGAGTTGCTGCAAGAAGCCGCGGAAAAAGTTAAACAACGATTGGCAACTTATCCAGTAGTGTTTGACATAACCGACAGCATGTCAAACGGTAAACAAGAATTGCAAATTGAACTAACAGAGCAAGGGCATGCGCTCGGTGTAACTCGCAGTGACATTAGTCGCCAAGTACGTACCGCGTATTTTGGCGCACAAGTTCAGCGTATTCAGCGTGGTCGTGATGACGTTAGGGTCATGGTGCGACTTCCGTTGTCAGAGCGTCAAGCACTATCAACGCTAGAACGAATGATGATTTCGATCCCGCAAGGCGGTCAGGTACCGTTGTCTCACGTTGCGACCTTGTATCCGGGACAAAGCCCATCGACCATAAATCGCATTGATCGTTATCGAGTTTTAAATGTCACTGCCGATGTTGATAAATCCCAAGCGAATATGACAGTGATTAACTCTGATTTATCTCAATACTTAAGCGAACTTGTTGGCCAATACCCTGGGCTTTCTTATTCATTAGAAGGAGAAGCGAAAGAACAACGTGAATCGTTCGGCTCTTTGTATTGGGGATTATTATTTGTCTTCTTTATAATTTACTGTTTGTTAGCGATACCGTTTAAATCTTATTGGCAGCCTGTCGCGGTAATGAGTGTGATACCGTTTGGTGTGTTGGGGGCTATCATTGGGCATTGGATAATGGGTATGGATTTGACTATTATGAGTTTGCTCGGAATGTTGGCCTTGATTGGTGTTATCGTTAATGATTCCCTCGTGTTAGTTGACTACATAAATAAAAAGCGCGCTGAGGGAATGGCACTTATTGAAGCGGTGTCGACTGCCGGAGCAGCGCGATTCCGACCGGTGATGTTAACCAGTTTGACAACATTTATTGGATTAATGCCGCTGTTATTTGAGCAGTCGACTCAAGCACAGTTTTTGATCCCAATGGCTGTTTCACTAGGATTCGGAATAATCTTTGCGACGCTGATCACGTTAATTTTGGTGCCCGTTAATTACATTTTATTAGAAAAGTTTATCGCTAAACTTTCTAATAAGAGTGATGCGGCAATAACCAGTGAAGAAGTGCGGGCTTGATATCGCTTTAATTAACAACTTATAAACTAAAAAGCCAACGACTAAACGTTGGCTTTTTAATTTAAGTGAGGCTGGATAACTGATTAAAGGTTAATGGCGTGGAAACCTTTGCATGGTTTTTCGAAGTGTAACGATAAACATTAGTGATGCGCAGGTAAGTCCTACAACAACCCCAGCCCAAAACCCCTGAGCTCCCATTGCAGGAACTATGTAATCTGTTCTACCAAGTACATAACCAAGGGCAAAACCAATTGGCCAATAAGCGATGAAAGTTATGTAAAATAAAGGTTTGGTTACCTTTAAACCTTTGAAGATGCTAGCCGACATGACTTGAAACGCATCGGGTAATTGATAAATAGCGGTGATCACCAAAATACTTGCAGCTAGAGCCACGACTGAAGGTTCATCGGTATATAATGCGATGATGTGATCTTTCATTGTGTAAGTGGTCAACATAACCAAAGTGCCGAATACCACTGCCAGTGAAAAACATGCCTTAATACAACGCCTAAGTTGAACCCAATCTTGCGCGCCTTTTAAATAGCCGACTCTAATAGTTGCCGCCATAGCTAAACTCAACGGAGCCATAAATACTACAGCGCTATAACTGTAAGCGACTTGGTGTCCTGCAACTGCTATTGCACCAAGCGGGGCGATAAATAATGACATACAGGCAAAAAGTGTAGTTTCAAAAAATACCGAAAACGCTATTGGCGTCCCAATTCGGATCAGGTTATTGATACTTTGCCATCGTGGTTTTTGTGCGTGCGAGAAAAGCTGGTACGGCTTTAGTTTTTTTGACACTGAAAAATATATTAACAATGAGATAAAACTTAACCACTGAACTATTGCAGTTGCTAAACCGCAGCCTGCGCCCCCTAATTCCGGCATTCCAAAATAGCCAAATACAAAGATGTAATTCAAAGGTACGTTGGCAATAACTGCAATGGCGCTGACTACTAACGCCGGCTTAGTTAACCCGACACCTTCGCAAAATCCACGCAATGCAAAAAATAGGATGGTTGGTAAAACACCAATAATAACGTAACCCAAATAGCCGAGAGTTTTTTCATTCAGCTCGGGTTCTAGGTTTAGCGCTGCAACAGGAATGTCGACGAGTTGATATAAACCGACAATAAAGATTGTTGCGATAACCGCAAGGTACCCGCCTTGATAAACAGTCGATACCATTTCGGCGTTATTTTCAGTGTGCGTTTTACTCGACCCAAACAATTGCGCTACCACAGGCGTAACTGAAATCATTAGTCCTTGCGCTGTAAATATTACCGGATACCAAAGTCCAGTTGCGATAGAAACTGCAGCCATATCAATGTGGCTGGCACGGCTCGCTATAACGGTATCGGTAAACATCATTAAAGCAGCGATAAGCTGAGTAATAAACAGTGGAACGGCTAACCGAATGATGTGTTTTATTTCTGGTAATAGGTTGTTAATCAAGTTTTGTTAGTCAGTAGAATTAAAAAAGGGCAGCGATTATCGCTTTTATCAATAAAAGGGTCTAGTTCCAATTATCTAATATTTAATTTCTATCTCGTATAGACATCCATACTTCTATACGCTAGTTTAGCCAGCAAGTCTTTTATCGAATAAATTTTAGTATATGTCACGACAGTTGAAGTCAGTTTTGTTTGTTTGTTTGGGCAATATTTGTCGTTCGCCAACGGCGCACGCCGTGTTTCGTCAAAAAGCAAAAGGTACTAATTTAAATGTTGAAATAGATAGTGCAGGAACGGCTGGCTATCATGTTGGCGCAACACCAGATAAACGTTCAGTGAAACATGGTGTAAAACGTGGCTACGACTTTTCAGATTTGTACGCTCGAGCAGTTTCAGATGAAGATTTTGAACATTACGATTATATTTTAGCGATGGACAATCAAAATTACGCCGATTTAGTTGAGCGCTGCCCAAAGCCGCTTCGACATAAAATTAAGCGGTTTCTCGATTTTTCGATAAAATACCCAGAACAAATTGAAGTACCGGATCCATATTATGGTGGTGCATCAGGATTTGAATACGTACTAGATCTAATCGAAGATGCCAGCGATGGTTTAATCGATGAATTATATAAACTATAAATGAAAGGTAATACAGTGAGCAATTGGACACCGGATAGCTGGAGAGCACTTCCTATTCTTCAGCAACCAACATATGAGAACCAAACGGAACTAAAAGAGGTAGAACAGCAAATAGCTAGTTTTCCTCCTTTAGTGTTTGCCGAAGAAACGCGTGAATTACGACGCCAACTTGGTGAAGTTGCCGAAGGCCGTGGTTTCTTGTTGCAAGGTGGTGATTGTGCGGAATCTTTTGCTGATTTTAATGCTGCGAACATCCGAGATACGTTCAAAGTTATGCTGCAAATGGCTGTTGTTTTAACATTTGGTGGCAAAGTTCCAGTAACAAAAATCGCGCGGATGGCAGGTCAGTATGCCAAACCACGCTCAGCAGATTTAGAAACGATAGATGGTGTTTCTTTGCCTAGCTATCGCGGTGATATTGTCAATAGTTTTGAATTTACCGAGCAAGCTCGCAAGCCTGATCCTCAGCGTTTAATCACTGCGTATCACCATTCTGCGTCAACGTTAAACTTACTCAGAGCATTTGCTCAAGGTGGTTTGGCAGATTTACATCAAGTAAACCGCTGGAACATGAGTTTTGTTGCATCCAACCCGAACCGCGAGCGTTATCAGCACTTGGCGGATCGAATTAAAGACTCGTTAGAGTTTATGGAAGTATTGGGGATCAATTCAGATACGTCACCGACTATTAAAGAAACACAGTTGTTTACGTCACATGAAGCACTACTGCTAAATTACGAAGAAGCGCTGACACGACGCGATCATTTGACTGGTAACTGGTATGACTGTTCGGCGCATATGGTTTGGATAGGTGAAAGAACACGTCAGCTTGATAATGCTCACATTGAGTTTTTCCGCGGTATTCATAACCCAGTTGGTGTAAAAGTTGGTCCGGGCATGGACCCTGATGAGTTAATAAGACTTATTGATGCAGTTAACCCGAAAAACGAAGCAGGTCGATTAACGTTAATTACACGCATGGGAGCGGATGTCATCGGCGATAAGCTACCTGCGTTAGTTCGCAAAGTTCAACAAGAAGGTCGTAAAGTGGTTTGGAGCTCAGATCCAATGCACGGCAATACGATTAAAGCGTCAAACGGCTATAAAACTCGTAATTTTGATTCTGTATTGCGCGAGATCCAACAGTTCTTTGCTGTTCACAAAGCAGAAAACTCTTGGGCGGGTGGTGTACATTTTGAAATGACAGGTCAACACGTTACAGAGTGCACTGGTGGAGCGTACGGTTTAAGTGAAGCTGATTTGTCACAACGCTACAAGACGCAGTGCGACCCGCGCTTGAACGCTGACCAAGTACAAGAATTGGCGTTTTTGATCACTGATGCGTTAAAAGACGCAAAAATTTAAAACACATTCGTTGATTTAAATTTGCAAAATGCTTAGCAGGGACATAGAGTCCGTGCTGAGCATTTTTTGTTTTAAATACAAAGGTTAGACTTTTTATTTTCCATGTCCGATCACAATAATTACAACATACCTTTCAATCGCTTGCCTTTTATCGACTGGTTGCGTGGCTTTTCAATTTTTCTGATGATCGTTTACCACTTCTGTTATGACCTAGACTTTTTTGGCTACATAGATACCGCATTTGGCCGCGGTTACTGGATTCCTTTTAGGTATGTCATTGTCATAGGCTTTTTATCACTGGTCGGTGTGAGTTTGGTGATAGTACACAGTGAAAAATTTGCCAAAGGCGTAAGATGGAACAGCATAAAAAAACGTTCGTTGCAGCTGTTGCTGGCAAGTCTAGCGGTTTCTATCTCTAGTTATTTTATTGCACCAAATAAAATAACGGTGTTTGGTATTTTGCACTTTATTTTAATCGCCAGTTGGTTGGCCTTACCATTTTTATCTAAACCAAAGCTGGCCTTTTTACTTGGTATCGTCGTCTTTGTTATCGGTCATTCCGTGTCATCGAGCTTATTTGATCCTATTTATTTACACTGGATAGGTTTGTTCGAAAATAAACGACCTGCGCTTGACTTTGTCGGCATATTTCCATGGTTTGGCATTGTTTTACTAGGTATCCCGCTGGCTTATTGGTTTTTAGATAATTCGACAGGACGCAAGGTTGCTAAATTAGAGTTATCGAAAACAAACACTTTATCTTGGTTAAAGTTCTCGTATTTTAATCGACTCTTAGAATGGATGGGCAAACACAGTTTAGTGATTTACTTAGTGCATCAACCTCTAATGTTTGCCGTTTTTTATTTAGTGGAAATTGTCCGTTAATATTTATGGCGTTCAAGTTTCATGTCAGAAATAATTCTTGCCGAGATTTCTTCTACTGAATAATGAGTTGAATTGATAAAAGGCAGCTTTTCCTTGCGGTATAATAATTCGACTTCCTTTAGTTCCATTCTGCATTGTCTTATTGAGGCATAGCGACTGTTGGCTAATCTTTCATTGCGTATGGCTGATAGTCTATTGGCATCTATAGTGAGACCAAATATCTTGTTTTTATACTGCTTCATCTCTGGCGGTAATTTTAAGTTGTCCATATCTTCATTAATAAACGGGTAATTGGCGGCTTTGATGCCGTATTGCATTGCTAAATAAAGACTAGTTGGTGTTTTACCGCTTCGAGATACCCCAACAAGAATAACATCTGCGTCCTGATAGTTTTGTGTCGTTACACCATCGTCATTAGCGAGGGCGTAGTTAATAGCATCAATTCTAAAATCATAACTATTCACATTTATCGAATGTGTTCTATGTAATTTTGCTTCTGGCTTAACTCCAGTTACTGCGGCAACTTGACTAGTGAATGGATTTAATACATCAAAACAAATACCTGCGGATTTTTGTATTACGTCCATAATTTGTAAATCTACAAACGTATAAAAGATGAAAGGGGCGGTTCCAGTAGTTTTATAACAACTATTTATTTGCTCCTTTACTTGTTCCGCTAATGATAAGTTTTCAACAAATGGCACAGTTGTATGGGTAAATTCCAATGGAAATTGGGACAGAATCGCATGTCCGACCACCTCTGCTGTGATTGCGGTGCCATCTGAAATGTAAAAGGCTGAGTGCTGCATTTTTCCTCGCTTGTAATAAAAATACGTAAGAAAATTAAACGCTTGTTTCTTGTAAATTTGTCAGGTTAGAATGCGTCCGATTATGAAAGTAAATTTGTACTATTACAAATTTATAAACACTTTAGCTAATTAAAGTCGGAGAAGTTGTCGTGAACCAATATGTAATTTGGTACCAAAATTTAGGAATGAATGATGTTAATCAAGTAGGTGGTAAAAACGCTTCACTTGGTGAAATGATCAGTAACTTAGCAAACGCTGGCGTAAAAGTCCCAGGTGGCTTTGCGACAACTTCCTATGCGTTTAATGAATTCCTTGAGCAGAGTGGATTAGAAAAACGCATTCATGACGTATTAGATACGTTGGATGTTGATGATGTGAATAAATTAGCGGAAGTGGGCGAACAAATTAGAAATTGGATCATAGAAACGCCATTTCAGCCGAACTTAGAGTTAGCCATTGCCGAATCTTATGAAACCTTAGCTGGTGAGTTAGGGGATGAAGCATCGTTTGCTGTTCGCTCATCAGCAACGGCAGAGGATATGCCAGATGCTTCTTTTGCGGGTCAACAAGAAACCTTTTTAAATGTTAAAGGTTTAGCAGCGATTAAAGTTGCGGTTAAACACGTGTTTGCGTCGTTATTTAATGACCGCGCAATTTCCTACCGAGTGCACCAAGGATACGATCACAAAGGTGTAGCGTTATCAGCTGGTATTCAACGCATGGTGCGTTCAGACATGGCATCTTCGGGTGTTATGTTTTCAATTGATACGGAATCAGGTTTTGAAGACGTTGTATTTGTAACCTCTGCATTTGGTCTCGGCGAAATGGTGGTGCAAGGCGCTGTAAATCCTGATGAATTTTACGTTCATAAACCGACATTAAACGCAGGCAGACCGTCAGTTGTTCGAAAAACCATGGGTAGTAAAGCGGTTCAAATGATATATGCCGACAATCAAGAACATGGCAAACAAGTTACGATCGTTGATGTGGATAGCGAAAAATCTAATCAATTCTCTTTGACCGACGAAGAGGTAATGTCTTTAGCCAAGCAAGCGATGATCATCGAACAGCATTATGGCCGTCCTATGGATATAGAATGGGCTAAAGATGGTTTAGATGGTGAATTATATATCGTTCAAGCACGTCCTGAAACAGTTCGCAGTAACGAAGAAGCGAACGTTATAGAGACCTTTCAACTTGATAAGTCTGGTGAAGTAATTTGTGAAGGGCGTGCAATTGGCCACAAGATCGGCTCAGGTATGGCACAGGTATTAAGTTCTATCGCTGAAATGGACAAAGTTCGAGAAGGTGATGTGTTAGTAACTGATATGACCGACCCTGATTGGGAGCCTATTATGAAACGTGCATCTGCGATTGTTACTAATCGTGGTGGTCGTACTTGTCATGCTGCCATTATTGCACGAGAGTTGGGTATTCCCGCGGTAGTAGGTTGCGGTGACGCAACCGAAGTGATCAAAACAGGCGACGACGTTACGGTATCTTGTGCTGAAGGTGATACAGGGTATATCTACAATGAAATCTTACCTTTCCAAGTATTAACTTCTAAAGTTGATGAAATGCCAGAATTACCTATCAAGGTCATGATGAACGTTGGTAACCCAGACCGCGCTTTCGATTTCGCTAGATTGCCACATTCAGGAGTTGGATTGGCACGGTTAGAGTTCATTATTAACCGTATGATAGGCGTTCATCCTAAAGCTTTAATTAACTATGATACCCAAGATGGCGACGTTAAAGAAGAAATTGATGAATTGATTGCGGGATATGAATCGCCAGTTGAGTTTTATATTAATAAAATCAAAGAGGGCATCGCAACATTAGCATCAGCCTTCTACCCAGAAAAAGTAATCGTTCGAATGTCTGACTTTAAGTCGAACGAATACGCTAATTTACTTGGTGGTGAACAATACGAACCAGAAGAAGAAAACCCAATGATAGGGTATCGAGGTGCTTCTCGTTATATTTCAGAAGACTTCCGAGAATGTTTTGCTTTGGAATGTGAAGCCATCAAACGTGTTAGAAATGACATGGGCTTTACTAACGTAGAAGTTATGATCCCATTTGTGAGAACTGTTGACGAAGCAAAACAAGTAAGTGAACTGTTAACTGAGCATGGTTTACCAAGAGGTGACAATGGGCTTCGACACATCATGATGTGTGAACTGCCTTCCAACGCGTTATTAGCCGAACAGTTCTTACAATACTTCGATGGTTTCTCAATCGGTTCCAACGACTTAACGCAGTTAACTTTGGGATTGGATAGAGATTCTGGTTTGATAGCTCATCTATTTGACGAAAGAAATGAAGCAATAAAAGTGCTGTTATCTATGGCAATTAAAACCTGTAAAGAACAAGGTAAATATGTTGGCATATGTGGGCAAGGTCCTTCAGATCATGAAGACTTTGCTGAGTGGTTGTTACAACAGGGGATCGATACAGTAAGTCTAAATCCAGACACTGTATTAGAGACTTGGTTATATCTAGCAGATCAACAAAAAACTAAATAATACGATCTGCATATATAACCTGATCAAGCGCAGGGCTAATTTAATATCTAGAGCGTGTTGATCTTTGCTGTATGATTTTGCAGCAGTTAGTATGGTTTTAGTACAAGGCGGAGCCAGTGTAGTTTGGTTGTTCCAAATAAATCTGGCGATACAGGTTTTTAACTCCTGTAAAACCTAAGCCCCTACATTCATGTAGTGGACAAAGTAATAAAGCCATACAAGCGCTGCCCAAAGGGTTCTTCCTAGAATTGTCTTTGTTAATGGATTTTGACCCAGAATAACAATGTCTGCTATCCATTGCCTCGACCAGAACGATTCTAGTTCGAACAAAATTTATACCGCAAAGATCAACACGCTCTAATAAGACATTGGATTAGCTTTGCGCTTTTATTATGTTCATTTAAATCTGTTTAGATAGTTGATAGTAATATTGTAAAGATGCGCATTAAGCTTGGTGGCATTTCTTGAACTTTTTACCACTGCCGCATGGACACATATCATTTCTGGAAAGTTTAATGATTGGTTGTTCTTCTAATACGCCAGATTCGTACTTCCACAAATCATCTTGTTTAACAAATGTAGATACTTCTTTTAAGGTATGTAGCTCATTTCCCGCGAGCATCAGAGCACAAAACGCCACACTATTTTGTTCTGCGGAAGTTACATCTAATTTTAAAAAGTCAAATACACCTATAGTTTGTTGTAAATCACTTTTTGTCAGTGATGATTTAAGCGACGTTGAACTCGTAAATAGTAAATAATCCGGTTGATTAAGAGCAAAAGCACAATATCGTGAGCGCATTAACTGTTCTGCAGTTTCACAGTGCTTTTCACCTTTTAAAAAAGGGTCACAACATTGTTCAAATAATTTATTTGAACCGCAAAGACATAGGCTTTTTTTCATAAAACGTTACCATTAATGGGCAATGAGATCTGGATCATGAGCCTTATGATGTAATAAGTAAAGAGACGTAGTTGTGTGCTGTGCTTTAATATTTAACAGCGCCGATTCACTTTCGGTTAATAAATTATCCCATATGACAAGTGCAGAAAAGTTATCTTGCTTCAGGGCTTGATACGCTTTAAACAGAACATCGCAACAATTCTTTTTATGTATTATCAGCACCTTGTCTAAGTTAATACCGGCATCAACTAAGATATGTTTTTTAGGTAAGTGATCTGGGGCTATCAACAAAGTCCAACCATGGCAGAGCTCATGACGCTTTATGATACGGATAAGCTCAATGTGCTGACTAATTTCTTGAACATTATCTGATGTGTCTTCAACTAAACAAGTGTTACTTTCTACACTCGTATTCAATGTTGGTAATTGCTTTAAAATATTCATTATGTATCGCTGACCTTAAAAACAGTATCTATACAGTAGTTTATACAGTATCGGTTTGCAATAAAAATTAATTAAAAATTTAAATCTTTTTTTTCATTCAAACAGCTATAATGTAACTACCTGAAACTAAAAGGCTAATGGCCAATATAAATGGAAAGGTTTAATCGTAGGTTTAGCGTAATAGCTGTCGTCATGTTTGTTCTTTTGGTTATCTACTCGTTGAGTGGCTATCTAACAGACGTGAAACAAAGCGCAATAACCGTATCGAATGAACATACCAGTATTGCCTACAAAGCATTAGAAGATCCGCTGCATCAGTTTTCTCCTCAAATTGCTCACGAGAATTTTTTAGAAAAACCATACCAACCTTTAAATAGCACCCTTATTGGACTTAGTGACTCAGTCTACTGGTATGAGATAAAGCTAGAAAACTATATGGGTAAAACGAGAGCTTTGGCGGTTTTAGTTGATAACCCTATGATTGACCAGATAGAGGTTTACTCAGTCGAAGATAATTACAAGCTAATTGCTCAGTTAGGTGATAAGCGGATTTCCAATTCACCAGAACTAATGGCATTTCCTAGTGTTAATGTAACACTCAAAAGTGGCGAGTCAAAAACACTGTTCTTTAGAAGTCAGTCAACTGGCCCGCAAGCTGCATTTTTTGCTATTTATGAAACTCCAGATTTTGAACAGCACAAAGCTATTGTTTACATCATTATGGGCTGCTTTATTGGCAGTGTTATTTTGATGTGTTTATACAACGTGATTTTATATCTTGGTTCAAAAGAAAAACTGTATTTACTATATGTCGGATATATAAGCGCATTTTGTATAGCGCTAAGCGCCGTACACGGATTTTTGGGGTATATCGTTCCTAGTGCTTTAATCGACTTTTTTGCCAGTAATATCATTTCTCTAAACTTTGCAGTGGCCAGTTTTGCTTTGCTGTTTGGATTAAACTTTTTAGGGTTTGAGCAAGAGCGAGATAGGTTGGTGACTCGTGTTGCTACTCAAGTCTCAAAAGTATTATTAATTTGCGCAGCGGTCAGTATATTGGTTCCAGAAAAATTATCGGCTCCGATATTTTTTATTGGTCAAATGTGTATGTACTTTTTTGTACTGTATTTTGTATACGTTAAAAGTCGAGAAAGAACTCGTTGGGTTAATTTTTATTTAGTTTCTTGGTTACCGCTATTTATTGGCGCTGCGGTTGCTCCTTTATTGCTGTTTGGCGCTATTGAGTACAGCATGTTAGCTAACTTTGCGCTGATCTTAGGCGTGATATTCGAAATGACCTTTATCTCTATGGGCTTGGCTGAGCGCATTAGAACTTATGAAAAAGAAAGGTTATATCAGGCAACTCACGATAACGTATTTGGTTTTGCCAACATAAGCTTATTGAACGATAGCTTCAAGTATTTAACCGATGTGCTTCATCCGGTTAAGTTTTCTTTAGTTGTGGTTCGTATCAACAAATATGCGCCTATTGTACCTTATGTACCAGCAAATAAACTTAAAACGCTGATCCATCAATTTGTTAATGATATTCAACAGCATTTCAGTGAACAGGTAGAGTTACATCCAATTAACCCTGGCTCATCGTTTGAGTATGTGATGATGGTAAGAGATGGTGTATTTGGCTTTCTGGTAACTAACACAGACCAAAACGTTTTAAATCGAGCGATTAAAAATTTTGCACAGCGTCAGCCTATGACATATTTAGTTGATAAACTGTCGATTAATTTTAATTGCTGTATCAGTGCCGTTCCACATCAAAAGCATATAACTTCAACCAATGACTTGGTGACCAATGCGCTGCAAGAAATTGAAGTCGCATTATCTAACGGTCGAAACTACGGTATGTTCAACGCTGAATCGCATCTAAGCGTTCAACGCAAAGTGCAATTAGCGTCAGATCTAAATTCAGCGATTGAAACTAATCAGTTTTATTTAGCACATCAACCTCAAGTCGACTTGTCGACAAATCAGGTGGTAGGCAGTGAAGTATTGATCCGCTGGCAACATAAAGAATTCGGTTTTGTATCGCCAGAAGAGTTTATAAAAATCGCTGAACAAACCGGAATGATCAATAAAATCAGTAAGTGGGTATTCGACACAAGTTGTAAACACCTAACAAAAATGATTGACCTGGGATATACAGAACACAAAATTTCTGTGAACATTTCAGTGCATGACGTACTAGATGATAATTTCATTTGGTATCTAATGAGTACGATTAATGATAATAAATTGTCAGCTGATAAGTTCATTTTAGAACTAACGGAGACCGCGTTTGTTGATGATATGCCAAAATTCAGAACCAACATCTTGCACTTAAAGGAATTAGGTTTTGGTTTAGCAATTGATGATTTTGGTACTGGGTATTCTTCATTGATTTACGTCAGTAAACACCCGTTTGATGAAATCAAAATAGACCGCGAATTTGTATTTTTCCTAACCCAATCAGAGACAGATGAGGCTATAGTTTCAACTACCATAACTATGGCAAAGAATTTAGGTATTAAAGTCGTTGCTGAAGGTATAGAAAACCAAGAAACCGGCGATATGCTTAAAAAGATGGGGTGCGATATTGTGCAAGGTTATCACTATTCAAAACCATTAAAGTTTGAAGAGTTTATTGACTGGGTTAGCGCAGAGTATAAAAGTGCTTAAAGCCCCAAAAAGGGGCTT
>JABXID010000209.1 GCA_013373245.1 Gammaproteobacteria bacterium | reverse complement strand
CGGCCACCGGCGTGAACCTGTGCTTTAACAACAAACTCATCACCGCCAATTTGATCAGCAGCTGCAGCAGCTTCTGCTGGCGTTTCTGTAGCGATACCTTTAGATACAGGAAGCCCGTATTGAGCAAACAACTGTTTACCCTGATATTCATGCAAATTCATGATGTTCTATCCATCTCTTTTTTATAAGTTAAAGGCAGCTGTTTAGTGTTAAACAAGCTGCCCGAAATAACATGCGGCGATATTATAGTTCACCGCTAAATTAGTGCAATAACTCAGGTGTTAAACTTGGCTAAATTGCACTAATTATTTAATTAAGACGAGTAATTATCTAATTAAACGTCTAATAACAAACGTGTCGGATCTTCAAGTAACTCTTTAATAGTCACTAAGAAACCAACTGACTCTTTACCGTCAATCAAACGATGATCGTAAGATAACGCTAAATACA
The DNA here is from genome assembly GCA_013373245.1 of Gammaproteobacteria bacterium. GTDB lineage: Bacteria > Pseudomonadota > Gammaproteobacteria > Enterobacterales > Alteromonadaceae > Psychrosphaera. The sequence continues at coordinate 6,045 of JABXID010000209.1, read as the reverse complement.
TCATTGGCAAGATTTCAACTTTACCGTCAACTGCCATTGGGCGATCTTGGATTTTATGCATACCCAAAATTGCTGTTTGTGGAAGGTTGATGATAGGTGTTGAAAGTAATGAGCCAAATACACCGCCGTTGGTGACTGTGAAGTTACCACCTTGCATTTCTTCAACAGTTAACTTGCCATCACGACCTTTAATCGCTAATTCACGGATACCGTTTTCGATTTCCGCAAAACTCATTTTGTCGCAATCACGCAATACTGGCGTAACCAACCCACGAGGAGTTGATACAGCAATACTTACATCAAAATAGTTGTGGTAAACAATGTCATCACCATCGATTGAAGCATTTACCGCAGGGAAACGTTTAAGCGCTTCAACAACCGCTTTTACGTAGAAAGACATAAAGCCTAAACGTGCGCCATGACGTTCTTCGAATACATCTTTATATTGCTTACGTAAGTCCATAATTGGCTTCATGTTAATTTCATTGAACGTCGTTAACATCGCCGTGGAGTTTTTCGCTTCTAATAAGCGATTTGCGATAGTTTTACGTAAACGCGTCATAGGAACACGTTTTTGGGTACGTTCACCTAACACTTGTGCAGAAGGTGTTGCACTTGCAGCTGGCGCTGCTTTTGGTGCAGACGCTTGCGCTTTCACAAAGTTTTCAACGTCTTCTTTCGTTACACGACCATTTTTGCCAGTGCCAGTGATCTTAGATGCATCTAGACCTTTTTCAGAGATCAAACGACGAACTGACGGTGATAACACCTCATCCGATGAATCGCTAGACTCAGGCGCTGCTTCTGCAGGAGCGGCAGCGGCACTTGCACCAACAGTAATCTCAGCAATTAATTGCTCACCCAATACAGTCTCTCCTTCTGGAGCGATAACTTTAGAGATAACGCCGTCTTCTGGAGATACAACTTCTAAAACAACTTTGTCAGTTTCTACGTCTACAAGGTTTTCGTCACGGCTAACCGCTTGACCTTCTTGTACGTGCCAAGTTGCAATTGTCGCATCAGCAACTGATTCAGGTAAAACAGGTACTTTAATTTGTACTGTTTTAGTTTCGCCCGCAGGCGCTTCTGAACTCTCAGCTGGAGCTGAATCTGCTTTTGGTGCAGGAGCAGCGTCACCCGCTTCAATTTTAGCGATAAGCTGTTCGCCTAAAACAGTAGCACCTTCTTCTTCTAAAATTTCGGTAACAACACCGTCATCTGGTGCTACTACTTCGAGTACCACTTTATCCGTCTCAATATCAACTAGATTTTGGTCACGAGATACCTTGTCACCCACTGCAACGTGCCAAGTCGCTACTGAAGCGTCGGCAACTGATTCTGGTAATACTGGAACTTTAATTTCAGTAGTCATGATTAATCCTTTCGATTATTTAATCGTTAATGCGTCGTTCACCAACGCTTGTTGTTCTTTTGCGTGTACTGATGCGTAACCAACCGCCGGAGACGACGACGCTTTACGACCAGCGTAAGTTAAAGTTGCGCCTTTTGGAATTGAGTTCCAGAAGTGGTGTTGAGAGCAATACCAAGCACCTTGGTTTTGCGGCTCTTCTTGACACCAAACGAAATCTTTAACGTGTTTGTATTTTTCAATGATGGCATCCATTTCCTGGTGAGGGAACGGGTACAGTTGCTCGACACGAACTAATGCTACATCAGTTTGTTCAGATTTACGGCGTTGCTCTAACAAGTCATAATAAACCTTACCTGAACAGAAAACGACGCGTTTAACGCCTTTTGCTTTGATGTCATCAATTTCATCAATAACGTTATGGTATGTACCATCTGCCATTTCTTCCATTGTCGATACTGCTAATGGGTGACGAAGTAATGACTTCGGCGACATTACAATCAACGGACGACGCATAGGACGTAACTGTTGACGACGGATCATATTGAATACTTGAGCTGGTGTAGAAGGTACACAAACCTGCATATTATGATCAGCACATAATTGTAAGAAACGTTCCAAACGAGCTGATGAATGCTCTGGGCCCTGACCTTCATAGCCATGTGGCAATAACATAGTTAGACCACATAAACGGCCCCACTTCTGCTCACCTGACGATATGAACTGATCAATAACGACTTGAGCTACATTAGCAAAATCGCCAAATTGAGCTTCCCAAATAACAAGTGATTCCGGTTCCGCAGTCGCGTAACCATACTCAAATGCAAGTACCCCAACTTCAGATAATACCGCATCGTAAATTTCAAATTTACCTTGGTTGTCTGAAACATGCTGCAATGGAACAAACGTTGATGCGTCATTTTGATTATGCAGGACTGCATGACGGTGGAAGAAAGTACCACGGCCAGAGTCTTGACCTGTAATACGGATATCCGTGCCACGCTCTACTAAATCAGCATAAGCTAATGTTTCGGCAAAGCCCCAATCTAAAGGCTTTTCGCCGGCCAACATTTTTCTACGTTCATCGTATTGTTTTTTAACACGTGAGTGCAGTTTGTGCTCTTCTGGGTAGCTGGTGATTTTGTCACCTAACTCTTTGATTTTTTCAACAGACAAAGTCTTGTCGTATTCAATGTCCCAGTCGTGACCAATATACGGACTCCAATCAACGGAATGTTCTTCCATTGGACGCCACTCTTCTACGGTACATTCGCCAGCATCAAGTACTGAACGGTATTCGTCCGTTAAGCTTTTAACTTCATCTTGAGAAACTGTGTTTTCAGCAACAAGTCTATCAACATAAATGTTTCTAGGCACAGGATGCTTTTTCACTTTCTGATACATTAACGGCTGAGTTGCATTTGGCTCGTCAGCTTCATTATGACCGTGTCGGCGATAACATACCAAATCAATCATAACGTCACGACGGAATGTATTTCTGTAGTCCACCGCAATTTGAGAAACTAACGCAACCGCTTCTGGATCGTCAGAGTTGACGTGGAAAATTGGCGCCTGAACCATCTTAGCGATATCAGTACAGTATTCTGTTGAACGGGCATCATCTACTTTTGAAGTAGTAAAACCAACTTGGTTGTTAACTACGATACGTACCGTACCACCTGTTTTATATGCACGCGTTTGCGACATATTAAAGGTTTCTTGTACTACACCCTGACCAGCAATTGCCGAGTCACCATGTACTGTAATTGCTAAGGCTTTTGAACCTGTGTCACAATCACGACGGTCTAAACGCGCTCTTACTGAGCCCATAACAACCGGGTTCACAATTTCTAAGTGAGACGGGTTGAATGCTAATGCTAAGTGGACATTGCCGCCAGCAGTAGCAAAGTCGGAAGAGAAACCTTGGTGGTATTTTACGTCACCCGCTTTTAATGATTCATCAACTTTACCGCCAAACTCTGCAAACAATTCACCAGATTTTTTACCGAGCACGTTGACCAATAGGTTCAAACGACCACGGTGAGCCATACCAACGACAACTTCTTTTTGTCCTTGCTCACCAGCACGGTGAATGATCTCTTTGATCATAGGCACTAACGCATCACCACCTTCCAGTGAGAAACGTTTTGCACCTGGGAATTTAGCACCAAGATATTTTTCTAAGCCGTCGGCCGCAATCAAACCTTTTAAGATACGTTTTTTAACGTCACTTGAAAAAGACGGTCTACTTTGAATCGATTCTAAACGTTGTTGAATCCAACGCTTTTCATCCGTGTCGGTAATATGCATATATTCCGCACCGATTGAACCGCAATACGTTGCTTTTAAGGCTTCGTACAATTCACCTAGCGGCATTGTTTCTCTGCCGATGGCAAATGAACCTACGTTAAATTCTTTCGACTTATCTTCATCGTCTAAACCATGGTGAGCCAAGCTAAGCTCTCTAACTTTTTCTCTTTTCCATAGGCCTAGAGGATCTAGATTAGCGTTTTGGTGACCTCTAAAACGGAACGCATTAATTAGCTGCAAAACTTTAACTTGTTTCGCATCTGCCTGCTCCGAACCAGAAACAACCATACGGTCTTTAGTTTTGGCTAGTTGGGCGAATAATTCGCGAACATCAGAGTGTTTTGTTTCTACCGAAACACCTTCAACCTTTGGTAAATGGTCAAAGATCTCTCGCCACTCATCAGCCACTGATGTTGGGTCATCTAAATATAACTCATACATCTGCTCAACATATACCATGCTGTTAGCTGATAAATGTGAACTATTCAGCCAAGATTGCATAACACCTTCGTGCATTAGATATATATCCTTTTAAGTCGTTGAGACTTGTTTTGTTTATGTAATATTACTTATTAAAAAGAAAAAAAGAGCCCTTCCAAATCAATGAAACGACTCTTTCTTTTTAGTGTAGTTCTTGAGGTTGAACTATCAAGTTACACTGCCCTCTGAAGTAACATAGACTTAATGTGACCTATGGCTTTCGTTGGGTTTAATCCTTTCGGACATACGTTTACGCAGTTCATGATGCCGTGGCAACGGAATACGCTGAATGCATCATCTAAATCAGCTAAACGCTCATCAGTTGCTGTGTCACGACTATCGATCAAGAAACGATACGCGTGCAACAAACCTGCTGGTCCAATGAACTTGTCTGGGTTCCACCAGAAAGAAGGGCATGACGTTGAACAGCAAGCACACAAAATACATTCGTATAAGCCGTCTAACTTGTCACGTTCTTCGATAGACTGAAGGTGTTCACGCGCTGGCGGTTGTTTGTCATCGTTAATCAAGAACGGTTTAACTTTTTCGTATTGAGTATAGAACTGAGTCATATCAATAACTAAGTCACGAACAACTGGCATACCAGGTAACGGGCGTAATACAACGGTACCTTTACCTAATGCAGACAATGGAGTGATACACGCCAAACCATTTTTGCCATTCATGTTAACACCGTCTGAACCACAAACACCTTCACGACATGAACGACGGAAAGCCAATGTTGGATCTTGCTCTTTTAATAACATAAGCGCATCAAGAACCATCATGTCAGTACCATCCTCTACTTCTAGAGTGTAGTCTTTCATGTATGGTGCATCGTCTACGTCAGAGTTATAACGGTAAATAGAGAAATTTAAAGTTGCCATAATTCAGTCATCCCCTATTAGTATGTACGAGCTTTTGGCGGGAACGCTTCACGGAACTTAGGTTCCATGTTGACATCACGCTTGCTCATCTCTTCAGTGTTTGGATCGTAAATTGTGTGGCACAACCAATTAGCGTCATCACGGTCTAAGAAATCTTCACGGCTGTGAGCACCACGAGATTCAGTACGATAGTTCGCTGCAACAGCTGTTGCGTAAGCTGTTTCCATTAAGTTGTCTAGCTCTAAACATTCGATACGTTGTGTATTGAACTCTTTAGAGTTATCGGTCAACTTAGCGTGTTGCAAACGCTCTCGAATTTCTTTTAACTGTGATAAACCTTCAGCCATGGCTTCACCTTCACGGAAAACCGAGAAGTTCATTTGCATACATTGCTGTAGGTCTTTTTTGATTTGAACCGGATCTTCACCTTGTTTGGTAGACTCCCAACGATTAAGTCGAGTTAATCCAGCATCAATGTCGTCTTTCGAATATTCAGTAGCACCGCCACCTTCACCTAAATATTTCTCTAGGTATAAGCCTGCCGCTCGACCAAATACAACTAAATCTAGTAGTGAGTTACCACCTAAGCGGTTTGCACCGTGTACAGATACACATGCAATCTCACCAACCGCGAATAAACCTTCAACTTCTTTGAAAGAACCATCTGCAGATTTTGTTAATGCTTGACCATTAACATTAGTTGGAACACCACCCATCATATAGTGACAAGTAGGAATTACTGGAATTGGTTCATCTGCTGGGTGAACGTGTGCAAATGTTTGTGACAATTCACAAACACCCGGTAAGCGAGACTCTAGTGTTTCGCGACCTAAGTGGTCTAACTTAAGTTTGATGTGCGGACCATATTGAGGATGATCACAACCACGACCTTCGCGAATTTCTGTCATCATTGAACGTGCTACAACGTCACGACCAGCAAGGTCTTTGGCGTTTGGCGCATAACGTTCCATGAAACGCTCTCCGTCTTTATTTAGAAGG
>JABXID010000046.1 GCA_013373245.1 Gammaproteobacteria bacterium | reverse complement strand
AGCCTAGCGTGTAATCTTTTTGTGTTCGTTTAACTCTCTGTTTATCTGTACTTGTCATAATAAGTCCCAAATGTGTAAACACATTTCAGGACGGGACACTAAGAGAGATAAAGGCGGTTATCGAAACCGCCTTTTATCGATTCAATCACGAAAAAGCCATTATTAACTCAGAAGCCAAATTGAAGGTTGCCTTAAACGCCGCCGAGATGAGTTTGTGGGAGTTTAATCCAGAGCAGCGACATTTTGTTTTTTCAGGCACCGAAATTCTGCAAGAGTACTTTGGCAAGTTAAGCCCAATCAGCCTCGAAGAGTTTATGCACTTGGTTGATAAAAGCGATCACTCAAAAGTAGAAGGCATTATTGCAGGTACGCACAAAGCGAATGATAAAATTCGAATACGTTCGCCAGCTAATCTCTGATCAACATGTTGTTGCTGCAAGTGGAGTAAACTGTTTAAGACTTGTAAGTTGTTTTTAACCCTATGATGTACTTCATTGAGCAGAGCGCTTTTTTCATTCAACAGGGATTCAAGCTGTTCATTGGATTTTAATAATTCCGACAAATCTGAGATAGTCGCTAGGAATAGGGCTGCTTTGGAGTTGTCGTAATCAGTCAGCGTAATTTCAATTGGTAACTGAAAATTGCCGTTATTAATCTTGATGGTAAATGGGTCAGTGTGCTCTTTTTTTTCGTTGATTAGTGAGTTTAAGTGTTGCAAAAACTCCTCTTTGTCTTTGTCAGATAAAACGTTAAATAAATTGAGCTGACGAAGCTCATGCTCAGATTTATTAAACATCCGCAGACCTTTTTCATTGCTCCACTCAACCATGCCGTTTTCTTTAAAAACAATGAGTCCGTCTGAGGTTTGGCTTATAACCTGTTTGAAGTTGGCTTCGCTTAATAATAATTGACGTTCAAACATCAGCCTATCACTGATGTTGATTGCTGAAATGATAACGTGTGAAGGCTTTGAGAGGTCAGTCGAAAGGCTGGAGAACGTCATATCAACATCAACATGAGATTGGTTTAAGTAAAGCGCAGCATCAAAACGAATCGGTTGTCTTTTTTGCTTAACTTCATTTAGTACTTTTTGCAGTTTCTCTTGTTGTGTTGACAAGGTGGTTAAAAAGTCTGCTTGCCAAAAAGGCAGCCCGATATAATCTTGATGTTCATTATGTAGCTCAGAACGCATGGTTTGATTCATATCTGTGATTAAGCCATTATCATCTAAAACGATAATGTAAGTTGTCAAGCCATTGATAATATTATGCAAATGATCTTTTTCATTATTTAAGTCTTCAATTTGACGCATATCGCGAATAATACTGATGTTTTCTTTTTGGTTATTTGAAGTAAAACTGCCAATGGCGATTTGCTATGATTTGGTGGATCAGAATTGTTGCGTCAACGTAGCTTTCGTTGGCTTGTTGATAATATATTGCCTCTTGTCGTAACACGAAGTTTTTAAAATGATGGATAAAGCCAACGTAACCTATTGTGCGCTCTAGCTTCTGCAATTGAGTGAGTAGTTGAACGTTTTTATTGATCCCTTGAGATAATGAATTGTGAGCGTCTGATAAGCTAGAGTTGTTTAGGTGAGTTGCGTAAAACACAATAAAGTTACAGAGCAATGCAATAAAAATCAGCAAATTCACTTTAAGTATTTTAGTCATTAGTACATCCTTTACACCATCGTTTGAGTAATACTTTTTGCCAACACCAAGTGTAGTAGCAAATTTACTTTTTGTTTGACTATTTTCGATTTAAATTACTGGTTTTAAAACAATATTTTTAAAAGCAATAATTAATATTAAAGTCCGCTTTTGTGTTACTTGTTGCCATGTTTAGCTTTGTTTTAGTGCTTGTTCGGTCATGGCTTCAATATAGGAATTTATCTTCCAGCTGTTAGGATTCCAGCCTAATAAAAAACGATGAAAATCAGCCCAAGCAATTGGGTATAATTGGCGATACTCCTGTTCTAATTCTGCGAAGTTTAGTGTCGTATTGTTTGCATCCAGCGCCGTCTTTAATTGTAAAAAATAATCGTTGAGTATGTCATCGTGATAAAGCTCTAGTTCGGGTTGATGAAAGGCACTTCCCACAAAGTAGGCCAAATCTATTATGCCAGCTCCTTTTCCTGTGTATTGAAAATCTACTAAAGCAACATCGTTGTTTTGTTGATTAAAACACATGTTTTCCAATTTTGCGTCGCCGTGCAGTAGCGTCTGAAACTTTGCTTGCTGTAATTGTTTATCAAGTGTTGAAGCTGCTTGTTTTAAACGACTGTTGGGCATCGCCGCCAATTCATCTTGTCGAGTTGATAAGTGCCAGTAGCCACCTTGCTGCCATAAATGTTCAGCGTTAGTCGACATAAATTTTGCGTGAAAATTTGCTAACCAACGAATGCCTAATTTTACGGTCGGCATGTCGCCTGACTTTGTTCGCATCTGAAAGCCGGCAGCATCTAAATCTTGTAGCACCAGAAGGTAACCATCGGCTGCTGTTTGACTGGCTATCAACTCAGGAACTTTGCATAGTTCAGAGGTTTGCTTAGCGTATTGCTGATAAAATGTTAACTCAACTTGGTAAGATTTCAGTTTGCGCTGGTGGCTAGTGGAGGTGTTCCAACCTCTAGGATGTCTTAAGTTTTCATTATCTGTCTGAATTTGCTTTACGATGAAACTTTGATTGCTTAACAAACTAACATATCGAACAATTGAGCCGTAACCACTCCATAAAGATTGCAAGGTCTCTAGCTCTTTAATGCTGGTATCCTTGAGTAAGTTTTCTATGTTGTTAAGCATAAAGCAAGTAACCTAGCCTATTTGGCGCTCTAAAATAATTAGAAGAATATAAAAAATGATAGTGATCTATTCTAACCTCTGGCACGTTAAGCGTGTATCATTAAATCAACCAATCAAAGCACTGTAACTCACGGAGAGACGTATGCAATTTTTACAGCTACTTAAATTATTTTTATTGCCCCTTATTGTTGTAGGTGTGTTGTCGGCACTTATACCGCAGATCATGAAAACAGACATTTTGGTGCTTCAGAACAATATGGGCGAAACGTCAATTACAGAACTTCTCCAACAGATTTTACTGCTGGTAGCAGTCGTTGTTTTTTACGTGAATGCCAAATTGGACAAAGCTGGTAGGGCGTTTTGGGTGTTAGTAGCAGGCTTTTTCGGTTGTATGTTTCTCAGAGAATTAGACCATTACATGGATGCAATAGTGCACGGGTTTTGGTTTTATCCGACCATGGCACTCGCTATAGGGACTATTTTCTACTCGGTAAAAAATGGTCAGAATATGGTTAACACCGCTGTTGAGTTTAAAAAGGGTAATGCCTATTTGTTTATATTTATTGGTCTTGTCATTGTCCTGATCTTCAGCCGAGTGTTTGGCACAGGTAGTTTATGGGAAGATTTAATGGCGGATAATTATCAACATTTGTATAAAACCATTATTCAAGAAAGTTTAGAGTTGTTTGGTTATCTGTTTATTTTTATTGGGTCATGCCAGCAAGCTTTGAATTTAAAGGGTTTGAAAGGAAAAGAATAATCTAAATTTTTGTCTTTTATCCCAAAAAACGGTATTTATATTTAAAAATCGAATACCGTTTTTTGTTTCTATTACCTTTTGTTTTAATGAATAATTATGGTCTAAATTCGACTGTTTTTACTGAGAATTGAGAAGTTGGATTTATAAATACTGCGATTTTATCTAATCTTGGGAATAATTATTCAGACCCTATTTTATACGTTAAAAAAATTTAGTTTACATCCCCATAGCAATAGTCTTATCTAATAGTCGTTGAATAAATTTTCAACATAATCCAATAAACTTCAATACGACTAGGAGAATACAGATGAGTAAATTTTTGTTTGTTGTACCTAGTGATCTGCATGAATGTTCAGTTGATTATCACTTAAGCGAGTGGTTCGACGAATAACCTCTATCCCAAAACATAAATAATAAATCACGTGCTCTACGTGAACGAATAAATGTAAAAATCTTGGGAAAAATAATGAAATATACAATTCACGCGATTACTTTAGCGTGTTTGTTTGGCTTGGCAAATTGTGCCGACGCAAACACGTGCATCACTTCTGAAAATGAATCTAACGACAGCGAGTCTAACGCCAACGCAGGCATGTGCAGTAACACGACGATTGCTGGCAACTTAAGCCGAAATGACATCGATTGGTTTACCTTTGACATGGCAGAGGCTGGCACAATTCAAGTTGAACTCGATCATAACTCAAACGACGACTTTGACTGGGCGTTATACCGTGAGAGTGGTTCAGCAGTTCAAACAGCGGAAACTGGTAGCGTGCCGGAAACAGGAAGCTACTCTGGCACCGCAGGTACCTATTACCTTAAATTAACTCGGTACAGTGGCCGAGGTTGGTATGATTTGACCGTAAACTACGGTGAATCGGACGGCTCTGGAGGCTCAGGTGGTACTGGTCAAGACTGTGGTTATGGCACTCGTCCTTCCGTACCAAACGGACTATCAAATTGGTTAACGGGCTCTGGTGACGACATTTGCGGCACAGAAACGGCTGGCAATGGCAGTGTATTATTGATGGGCGGCGGTACGGATGTTGACGCAGCGTTCACCAATCGAGTCAAACCGCAAATTGGCAGTAACGTAGATACGGTCATTTTAAGAACTTCTGGCTCAGATGGTTATAACGATTACCTAAGCGGCCTGCTGTCTTCTGATTCAGTCGAAACGTTATTAGTAGACACGACTTCATTGGCGAACAGTGACTATGTGGAATGGGTTGTTAAATCGGCAGAATTTGTATTTGTTGCTGGTGGCGATCAGTCTGATTATCTAAACCAATGGCAAGGTACTAAGTTGCAAAGTGCCTTACAACACGTTTATGACAAAGGTGGTGTGATTGGTGGCACTTCAGCTGGCATGGCCTTGATGGCTAGCAGTATTTATGATCCAGACGGTTTATTGGGAGCAATCTCTGATGAAGTCGTGACCGATCTGTGTCATGAAACCATCAATTTCAGTAATGGTTTTGTAGATATTCCGGTGTTAAGCAATTCGTTAACCGATACCCATTTTGCCAACCGTGACAGAATGGGGCGTACACTTGTATTCCAAGCGAATCACAACAGTTCTTATTACTCGATTGCGGCGGATGAAAACGCATCAATTTTCGTTAACAGTAATGGTCAAGGTGTTGTTGATGGCAGTGGTGATGTATACGTTTTACGCGACCAAAGCCAAACATCATTAACGCAAGGCCAATGTGGTCAAGAAGTCATTTATGAAGACGTTTTGCGTGTGAAACTGTCAAATGGCGACACCTATAACTTCAGTAGCCAAAGCCACACAGGTTCAGAGTTAAGTATTGGTATTGACGGCACTCGTAATAATTACTATTTACCGAGTGATCCTTATCAATAAAAGTGAGCTATGAACTATTAGTTTGTTGTGAGTAAACGTTCTAAATGGACGAGCCAAAGCCCGAATAATGTTCGGGCTTTTTAGTGATTTCAACTAGAGATAAGGCTCTAGCAATTTTTTAACATCGACCCGAGCATTCAGTTTGGCGGCGATAAGATATAATCCAGCCAGTTTTCTATGAATAAACAAAGCGTCGATTGGCGGTGTATGCCACTCCGATTTTTTACGATTTAACGCCAGTCCTTTGTCTTTGATTTGTGTGGCAATTTTACTCGACCCAAAGTCATATTCACCTTCGAATTTTAGAGGTTGGCAAGCTAACTCGAATATTTGTAACACATCGGCAAGGTAGTCTTCGTTGATCTCTTCATTAAAGAAACCGATGGTACGAGCAGCATCGACCATTTGTTCTTTGTTTCCTGATAAACCTGCTTTGATTAGCGCCTTATAACCTTGGCTAATATTAGGCGGGATCACTCGTGTCGCACCGAAATCTAGCAGTCCGACTTTTTGTGTTGTTGGTTGGTAAATAAAATTCGCTAAATTGGGATCGGTTTGCATCAGTTTGAAATCAAACAGCTCTTGCAAAAACAGCTGTATCAGAATTTGCACGATGTAATTACGTTCAGTCTGTGGCAAGGTTATGGTTTCTTCAAGTTCAATGCCTTCTACAAAATGCATCACCAGTACGGCTTCACTTGATAGCTCTGATATCACCTCTGGCAGTTGAAAATGCTCTGAATTTATATGGCTTTGGTAGTTCTTAATGTATTGCGCCTCCAGTCGATAATCGGCTTCGTCTTGCAGTTGCTGTTTTGCTTCTTCTAGCAGATCATCAATAGAAATATGCTTTGGCAATAACCCTGATAGTTTTAGCACCGCCGCCACGTTATCGATGTCGCTGGCGATAGATTCTTTTACTCCTGGGTATTGCACTTTTATCGCGAGTTTTTGGCCTTTTGCTAGATGTGCTTGATGCACCTGGCCAATTGACGCAGCGGCGAATGGTCTTAAATCAAAGCTTGAAAAGTTATCTACCCAAGTGTCACCCCAGTGCTGTTTTAAAATGGCAACTAACTGTTTGTGTAACATGGGTGATGCATTTGAACGCAGCTTGGCAAGTAATGCACTGAGCTCTGGTGGCATCAGTTCACCAGCGTCCATTGAGATCATCTGCCCTAACTTCATTGCTGCACCACGAAGCTCTGACAGTTTATTGGCTAACTGCTCAACATTGCTAGTGGAAAGTAATAAGCTCTTCGTATTCGGACGATTGCCTTTGGATAATTCTTTGGCGCTATTAACCAGTACATTGCCCGCGATTTTGGCCGCCAAACCACCAAAGTGACTTATGCGTGAAAGCCTAGAAGAGGGCACTTTTTTCGCGGTCGATTTTTCAAATTTTTTATTGAGCACAATTAGTTTTCCTCTATTGGAACACAGTGTTGTGTTGTGTTGCGGGTTATGTAATTTGAATACGTGAGGTAGGCAAGCGCCGATCAGAGCTTGGGTTTTAAAGTGATGGATTATATTGAAAAATTAATTGAATGGCATTGAGCAAGAATATGTAGGTTGGAACGAGCGAAGCGAATGTCAAGTACATCCAAAAGATATTAGAGCTACGCCGGTGATAATTCTTAGTATGTTGTGTCCTCATTACTAAAAAAGTCGTCAGTTACTTTGTCTATATTTTCATCCCAAGGAATAAATAGTTCTTCTTTATATGAACTATCGTTTTCCAAGAGGTTTACTTTCGCTATTTTATTGCCGTAATAATTTCTAAATTCAAACGACTCTATTAACGAGAGGTTCAACTTTCGAAAGGGTATCAGTACTCTAATTGACGGTGCTTTCATAAACTCCATTGAAGTAATTGGAGTACCAAATGAATCTAAAAACTTTAGGTAACCTTTTTGCCTGACTAGCACCAAAGGTGTGACAGCGGCAAGTACTATAACTATTGAAAGAAATAGAGCCTGCCATACTCCTAGGTTAACTGCGTGATTTAACGTTAAGGCTATAATGGAGACTAGTACCACAAACATTGCGGCTCTCAATCCAAACTTTAGTTTTGGAAAATGCGTTTTAGGATATTGCCAATCAGATCCAACCTCTTCAGGCTGGTTCTCTGTCTCTTGGATGTCTATATGTAAATCAGGCATGTCAGCGTTAGGAAAACCAAGTTTTAGTTCATTTAGGGCAGACTGATACCTGTCAGGATGAGCCCCTTTATTAATATTCTCTAAAACGTCTTGTAACTCGTCCAAGGTATATAGGCTGTAATTGGGGTGTGTTGTCATGCGCTTTTCCTTAATCTAGGTAAAGGTTATAGCAACTAGAAAGCCTATTCAAATTTGAACTATAGGTGGGCGTAGATTTTATAAAGAGTGTTTGATTATTCGAAGGGCTTTTGATCTATTGAAAGAGCTGGTGGATTTGGAGTATTTTAAAAAGGAACGTTATACATTTGTTATACCGACCGTGATACATAACGTTCCACAGTCGGTATAAATGATTGGTGTAACTCCTTGATTTACAAGGAATCTACAAATGGGGCAAAACTTACATCATACCGACCCAGACCTCAACAACCCCGTAAGTTGCCGTAATATAAGGCGCAGTGTTAACATTACTGTCTACAAAAACGACTACATTAGCGACTACATGGCGAACAGAGAGAACCAATATTTAAAGCTAAGGGGTAACATATGGTGGTATCAAAGACGAGTCCCTACGGCGCTTAGAGAACGCTTTAAAGGTGAAACCATAATATCGCAAAGCCTAAACACAGGGGACATTCGGGAAGCTCGGGCAAAGCGGGATATTATCAACGGCAAACTAGAGGAACAAAAGTTCAACTCCTTCAACCCTGATAGACACCGATTCTTAGAGCTCGTACAAGAATTTACCTACGAGAAGGACCGTAACCCCGAGGATTGGGACGTACCATTAGACGGAAGGCGTTTGCGTCGTATGGGAGGCGAAGCGGCTGTGGACGCCTATTCGACGGTTAACGGTTATGAGGACAAACGCTATAAATATCGGATGACTCTTAAGGAAGGTGTCGAAGCGTGGACTCGAAAGTTCAAAGCGACGAAAACTACCGATACAGTATCCAAAATCAAAAAGACAGCTTACGACTTCTTAGAGTTTTTAAACCTATACGACATCCAACTCGCCGAAATAACAAATAGACAAGTACACGATTTTATCGAGGTACAGCAAGCGACTAAGGCCAAAGCAACCGTTCTCGGTAAGTTAAGCCGTCTCCGATCCGTTTGGACCTATTGTAAGAGCTTAGGAGAAGTTACGGGAGAGAGTCCCTTCGATGGGCATATCGTTGTCGGGAGTGACGAGGGGAACAAAAAGCAGCCCTTCACCGTCGAGGAAATGACTTGGATTAAAAACAACGTAGCGACAGACGATCCGGTTAAGCGCTTATTGTTGGAGCTTGGCGTTTTTACTGGTTGTCGTATCTCTGAGTTATGCAACCTTACTCCCGAGCATGTTATTAACCGAGATGGCGTGTCGGCTATTTTTATCGAGGAAGGAAAGACATCTGCGGCGACCCGCTTAGTACCCGTTACAGATGACCTAGGAGAACGCCTAGAAGCTTTAGCCGAGAAAAAGACTACAGGTGAAAGGCTGTTTGGTATCGAGGGAAAAGACGCCAGCCGATGGTTCTCACGAATTAAGACCGAACACATATCGACGGACTCCGCAAAGTCCTTCCACTCATTTCGAGTTATGTTCGCCACAGCCATGCAACAAGCCGAGGTAGAAGAGTTAAAGGCCGCTGCAATTATCGGCCATAAACGGGGCAATACGATGACATACGGTTATTACTCGAAAGGTTACGAGCTAAAACAACTTAAAGAAGCGTACGATAAATGCGTAAAACGAATTAATTGGTAAGGAAGACTAATGAATCAAGAGCAACTTAACAGAGTCATACTCTTACACGAAGCGTGGCTTAAAAGCGACGGAAAAAGAGGCCGACAAGCAAACTTTAGTAGCGCATACATGGATCAGCGCTACGGTAAGCCTGAGCAAAAACGATTTGTTTTACTACACCCCGGTGGTGCAATTGTTGATGAAATAGGCCGTTACCCCGAAGACCTACCTAACAAACAAGGTTATTTAGTATCCCACTTTGAAGGATTGAACTTTTCGACCGCAGATTTGAGAAACTGTAATCTAGATGGAGCCTTTTTCCACAACTGTAAAATGCCCTCTGTTAACCTTGGCGACAACAACTTTGAAAACGCGATATTCGTAAAGGTAAATTTGGAAGGAGCTAAATTCGGATTCCCTATTAGGTGCTCTTTTAAAGAAAGTAAATTTATTCGATGCGAGTTTGCAAATAGTTTTCTTCAAAATGTCGACTTCTCCGGAGCAGATCTTTGTGGCACGTCTTTTATAAATACAAACTTCATTAACTCAATCTTTAAAGGAAGCCAAGCTCAAGGAACAAAATTTATATCGTTAGGACTTGCCGGAGCAGACCTTTCCGACTGCAACCTTTCACACGCAACATTTAATAACGTTGACTTATCAGGCTCAAATATATCCCATTCAAACCTTAAATTAGCCGAACTGAAACACGTAAACCTTTCTGGGCTTCAATGGAAGCTTAAGGGGTACTTCAAAAGATTAAGTGAGGCTTTTAAACGAGAAAGGACTCCTTTTCATCTAGGCTGTCGAATTGACTCCTGTTACGGCAATGAGAGGTTTATTAAAGCTGTACGAGAAGAGAGCTATATAGAGGAGGTCGCTCGAGATAAGATTGGCTTTTATCGTTTTTGGTTGCTGTCAAGCGATTGCGGGAAGTCTATAGCCCTATGGATTTTATGGTCTGCCGTTATGGTGACTATGTTTGCATTTTTGTACTCGAGTTACGGAGAGACTGGTTTTACTTTCAGTAACGACATGACTTGTCTTATTCGAGATGGAAGCTTTCTACCATACGTTTACTACTCTGTTGTTACGTTTACGACTTTGGGTTTTGGGGACATTACTCCGTCTATTCCAGCAACAATTCTACTCGTTATATCGGAGGTTATCCTTGGTTTCGTAATGCTTGGCTTACTAATTTCGGTTTTAGCTTCAAAGGTGTTTTCAAGATCGTAAATTAGTTTAGTTCACCAAGGTATAGCCTTAGCGAACTTTTGGTCCGGACTGAAACACAGACCGTTTAGGGTTGCCTTTCCATGAACCCCACCGTAAGATGTAGACCTCTTAGACCCTATACGAACTATTTTAATAAGGACCCCTTAATGACTGCACACCGTTACGGTTACGCCCGAGTATCGACACTAGACCAATCCACCAGCATTCAACGAGAAGCCCTAGAGGCGGCTAAGTGTAACCGTATATTTGAGGAAAAGGCGTCGGGAACAACCCGAGAAGGCCGCTCCGAGTTGTCCTTAGTACTCGAAGTGTTGCGCGATGGCGATACTCTTGTCGTTACCCGAATAGACCGCTTAGCTCGTTCCCTTAAAGATTTACAAGACATAGTCCACGACCTAAAAGCTCGAGGAGTTCACCTCGAAGCCACGGAGCAACCGATCGACACAAAGACCGCCGCCGGAAAAGCTTTTCTCGATATGCTCGGGGTCTTCGCTGAGTTCGAGACTAACCTCCGTAAAGAGCGCCAGCTAGAAGGCATAGCCAAGGCCAAAGCGAAAGGCGTTTATAAAGGCGGAGCGCCTCTCTCAAAGGAAAAAAAAGATCGTGTCAGAGAGTTGTACCGAAACGGCATGAAGCCCGCACAGATCATCAAAGAGACAGGAGTCGGCAAGACCTCCGTGTTTAAAATCATTAAAACTGTTAGGGATAAAGGATAGTTAATGAATTCTACAAATAAAACATATAGAGAAGCTTACTATTGGGCTTACGCCAACTTAGCTATGGGACATATTGCCTACAAGGACTCAGCAAAGGAGTATTCTCGAAAACATTTTGGAATTAGAAAAAAGATATTTTCCGATTTAATGAGCGGTCAGATTAATATTCGTTCTATTTTCGATGACGAGAAGGCAAAAATCGCGCATTCAAATGTATGCAGTTATTGCGGCTCAAAAGACAATATAGCTACCGACCACTTAATCCCTAGAAACAGAGGGGGTAAAGACTCCGGAGACAATCTAATAGCGGCTTGCCGATCCTGTAATAGTTCTAAAAGCGATCAAGACCTTCTTACTTGGTTGCGCTCAAAAAACAAATATCCGTCCATATTGGTGTATAGGCGTTATTTAAAGTTAGCCATTGTTTACTGCCATGAAAATAATCTAATGGACGAATTAATTAATTCTCCGACAAATACGCCTTTTGACGTTACTTCATTATTTGAAAAGGAGTTAGATTTATCAAGTCTCATACTATCAAGTTCAGACTTTAGTCTCGAAGCTAATAAAACTGAAGTGACTAACGTATTTAGGATCGCTAATTGGAACCTAGAAAAAGCCAAGAAGGGCTTAAAATTAAATAGAGCACTTGATCAAATCCTGCTACTCGACCCTGCTATTATAGGTTTAACAGAGCTAACTACTGATGTTAATTTACCCAATTTTAAGTACGCGTTATTTACGAAGCCATTTAAGCCAGAATCGCCGGACCTTACTGCCGGAATCTTTTCGAAGTGGCCTATCATAAAAAGTATTGATACTTATGAGCCCACTCAAGCCATTTGTGCACTAATAGATTCTCCTCTAGGACACCTGATAATTTACGTATGTATCATCCCTTATCATATGGCTGGAGTACGTGGAGGTAAATACGGTAATCTAGGCTACAAAGCTTGGCAAATGCATGAAGAACATATTGAATATCTAAATCAAGATTGGCAAAGAATTCAAGCTAAATATAAGGAAATCCCTTTAATCGCCATGGGAGATTTTAATCAAGTAAGAGACTCTAAGGCTGGAGGTTATGGCCCACAAAAATGCAGAGAAAAATTAACAAACGCACTAGAAAATAATACTCTAAACTGCCTTACTGAAGTCGACTTTGAGGATTTAGGCTTTTTAAGCCCTGACCCAACTTCCGGTACTACCAGACGAAATATTGACCATATATGTATATCTAGCGACCAAGTTAGTAACATAAGTCATATAGACGTCGGGGCATGGAACCACTTTAACGATAAAGGTCAGCGGATGTCCGATCATAACGGTACATACATTGATTTATTTTCAATTACGTAGATGTTCAACCTAATATTTACAAGCCCTATCAATTGAGCCGTCCGAAAAGTAATATGCTTTACCGGACGTCCTTAAGGTTGAACCATGAAACCTATTAGACCTCGCTGTTACTAGCTTTACGTCGTCATTGTCGTTACAATTTTAATTTTAATTAATTACGGAAAAAACTTAATGCCTAGAGGACCCTCTCGAAAAGTCCCCCTTAACGAAATCTTACTGATTGACGAGATAACTCCTCGCGGTCCTCTAGGGAAAGGCTCAAAGGGTCGACAAAAGGTCCTTGATAAACTCACAGACGACCACCGACAAGCGTTAACCAGCGAGGCGGCTCTTAAAGCTAAGTCCACGCCTCAAGGGTTCTCGATAGGTGCAAACATAGATCGGCTTAAAGTCGCCAAGATCCCGAGAGACCTCCCGACGGCATACGAGAAGAAGCTTAAAGGCGTCTCTTATGTGCTGGTGGACGGCTATCAACGTTACAAGGCCATTGCCAAAAAGTACGGCTTAGAGACCCGCGTTCCCATCGAAGAGCTAGAGGGCGACACTATGGCGGACCTAATGCTCGCCGCATACGAGGCAAACGAAAAGCATCCGTTACTCTTAACGCAGGACGAGAAGAAGGCCCACGTCTTCCGCCTCATGCTTAACGGCCTCCTTATGGACAAGTCTATCGACCAATTATATAAAATGTTTTCTCACTCTTTCGGACGCACGACCATAGCTGAATATAAGAACGCCGCTAAGTTTGCCCGAGAGGAGGCTCAACTCGAAGGACTCCCCCCGGAGCAGGTTATAGACGCCCTTAGAGAGCATTTAAGCACCCCCACGGTAGACTTAATTAACCCCCGATATGACTCCAAGGGCTACCCCCTAAAGGAGACCATAGTCGGCTGGAGGTCGGTCGTAGAGACCGGGGACATAACGGAGCTATTAGCTAAACGGGAACGAGAAGAGGAACAACGCCAAAGCAAGGAGCGAGAAGCCTTCGCCGCAATCGCCCACGCCCTCCAAGGTCTAGACCCGAAGTCCGCTCGCATAGCCATGTACGCTCACGCTAGTCGACTCAAGGACAACGATAACGACGAACCAGACGAGGGCTTCTTAGAACTATTCGGGGACGACTAGGGAAGGCTTACGGGTCCTTTCTGGGCCTTCATACGAGGGGAATTCGCGCCCGTTCTTTAAATTCTGGGAGGGTCCCGGGGATCGCCTTTATATTGTTGCTGCTCGGCAAGCTCCACCGGATAAGCGACCTCCCGATTTTAGACATAAAGGCCTTCCTTTTGACCCGAAAAGCTAATATCCTGATTTTGTTAGATAATCTATAAATAAGGACATTAATTATGCGAAAGCTTTTACTCCCCCTCCTATTGTTGAGCCTTACAGGCTGCTTTGGTCCAGCAAAGTTTGACGCTACAAACGATACCACGATAAAAGAGTCGACAAACTTGTTAACCGAAAGCCTTACCGAAGAACAACGCGAAAAGTTCCAAAAGGCCATGATGTACTTCTCGATCGGTGGTCAGGAGGGCTTTAAGTCTATGATGGCGGGCGCTTTTAAAGGTGAAGCTAAACCCGATCCGGAACTAACAGTCGCCGTTAACTTAAAGTCACTCCATGATCTGACCGCAGAGCAGATACTAGCTAAATACGACGAGAGCCTCGCAGAAGACAAGCGCCGCGCAGAAGAACGCGAAAAGGTTAGTTCGCTGTTACAGGAGGCCGACAAGCTCCTAAAAGACAAGAAGTTCGAGGAATCGATAGCTAAATATAAAGCAATTTCCGAGATTCCTTCTGGTGTCGAAAAGGCCGAGAAAGGCTTACTGAAAGCTCATCATGAGATGGAGACGTTCGCCGAGAAAATGGCTTATATCGACCAAATAGAGGTCACAGAGTTTACGGCTAAACGAATCGACACATACTCCAAGAAGGGCGTCCCAGCGGTTCGTATCGGACTAAAGAACAATGGGGACAAATCTTTGGACGAAGTTAAAGTTGTCGTTTACTTCCATGATGCTGACGGTAAGACCATTTTCGAGGAGGACTATTCGCCAGTTCTTGTTAGTAAATACTCGTTTGGTCGCGACAACAAGCCGTTAAAGCCGGGCTACGTACAGGAAATGGAGAAAGACCGTTACTACACCTTAAAGTCGACACTTAACGATTGGGCCGAAGGTCAAGCAACTATCAAAGTAGTAGATATAGAGTTCTCCGACTCGGCAAGTTAAAGCTTACAAAATATCCGACTATATGGCTCTCCGCATGGGGAGCTTTTTTGTTTTCGACATCCGAATCTTCGGTTGCTTTACTTAATTAAGGCAATAAAAAAGGATGCCGTTGTCTCCAACTAGCACCCTCTTTACTGTCTACATTAACGTCTACAACGTTTTATAACCCTTTGATTTTAAAGAGCTACGAGCCGAAAGGCTGGCTTACATCATGCCGCCCATGCCACCCATTCCGCCCATGCCACCCATGTCTGGCATTGCAGGAGCTGCTGATGCGTCAACTGGTGCGTCAGTTACCATAGCTTCTGTTGTGATCATTAAGCCTGCAACAGATGCAGCAAACTGTAATGCGCTACGTGTTACTTTAGTTGGGTCTAGAATACCTTCTTCAACTAAGTCAGCGTAAGTGCCGTTTGCAGCGTTATAACCGTAGTTACCTTCGCCTTCTTTAACCTTGTTAACAACCACAGACGCTTCGTCACCTGAGTTGTAAGAGATTTGACGAAGTGGCGCTTCCATCGCGCGTAGTGCGATTTTGATACCGTGAGTTTGGTCTTCGTTGTCGCCTTCAAGTTCAGCAATTTTTGCGGCAACTCGAACTAACGCAGTACCACCACCGGCTACGATACCTTCTTCAACCGCAGCGCGAGTTGCGTGAAGTGCGTCGTCAACGCGGTCTTTTTTCTCTTTCATTTCAACTTCAGTTGCCGCACCAACTTTGATTACTGCAACACCACCAGAAAGTTTTGCTAAACGCTCTTGCAGTTTTTCTTTGTCGTAATCAGACGTTGATTCTTCGATTTGAGCTTTGATTTGTGCAACACGACCGTCGATAGCTTCTTGTTCGCCAGCACCGTCAACAATAGTTGTATCGTCTTTAGTGATAACAACACGCTTTGCTGTACCTAAATCTTCAAGCTGTGCTTTTTCTAGTTCCATGCCAATCTCTTCAGAGATTACAGTCGCGCCAGAAAGAATGGCGATGTCTTGTAACATGGCTTTACGACGGTCACCAAAACCAGGTGCTTTAACCGCTGCTACTTTAACTATGCCACGCATGTTGTTCACAACTAGAGTTGCTAATGCTTCGCCTTCTAGATCTTCAGCGATGATAACTAATGGCTTGCCTGATTTAGAAACGGCTTCAAGTGTTGGCAATAATTCACGAATGTTAGATACTTTTTTGTCAACTAATAAGATGAATGGAGAGTCGAACTCAACACTGCCATTTTCTTGGTTGGTCATGAAGTATGGAGAAAGGTAACCGCGGTCAAACTGCATACCTTCAACAACGTCAAGTTCAGTTTCTAATGCTTGACCTTCTTCAACGGTAATAACGCCTTCTTTACCTACTTTGTCCATTGCTTTTGCAATGATGTCGCCGATTTCAGCGTCAGAGTTAGCAGAGATAGTACCTACTTGGGCGATAGCTTTGCT
>JABXID010000218.1 GCA_013373245.1 Gammaproteobacteria bacterium | reverse complement strand
TGTTCAGTTTCTAATTTCAGTTCGTCTAATCCCAGCTTACCATATGCTTCTACCAATATTTCCAACGCTGGCACTAAAGCTGAGCTTTGTTGGTAATATTCTAAAACGTATTTACAGCGGTTTATGGCCGCTACATAGGCTTCACGGCGTAAATAATACTTAGCGATAACAATTTCGTATCGTGCTAGTTTATCTAATAAAGTCACCATACGCTGTTTGGCTTCGTCAACGTATTTACTGTCAGGGTATGTCTCAACGACTTTTTTGAAATCATTAAACGCATCGCGTGCAGTTAACATATCTTTATCGGCATTTTCGACGCCAAAAAAGTCTTGGAATGCGTTTACACCAGTTTCCATATTCACCAAACCACGTAAATAATGAACATAATCCAGTTGCGGGTGGTTAGGGTTTAACTTTATAAAACGGTCGATAGACGGCAGTGCTTGGTCAAATTGTCCTGACTTGTAATAAGCAAACATTAAGTCAAGTTGTACTTGGCGGGTTAATGGACCAAATGGGTAACGGCGCTCTAATCCAGCTAAAATAGTAATAGCTCGATTGTACATTTGATTGTTTAAGGCATTTTTTGCTTCGGTATATTGCGCTTGAGGAGAACGGTCCGGAACACGTTCAATTTCATCTGGTGAGCTTGTACACGCGGCAATGGTAGAGGCCAAGAAGGCGGACAACACAAGCTTAGTGATAATTTTTCTATTCAACATTATTGATACCTAGGAGACTTTTCTTTGTCGTTACTTGTTGTTTTCTAGTAGAATACGGAAATCGCACGCATTCTAACGCAGTCTGCATTTCCATGCACTGGCAATTTCAAACTATTTATCATGACAAAACAAACAATTGAACTTGAAGCACAAGTAAATGAAGAGCAATTTGGTAAACGGTTAGATCAGGTGATCGCCGAATTGTTCCCCGATTATTCAAGAAGTCGACTAAAAGAGTGGATTTTAGCTGAAAAAGTAACCGTTAATGGTCAGGTTGTGACCAAAGCCCGTGAAAAAATGCTGGGCAACGAAAAAATCTTCATTGAAGCAGAGTTGGATGTCGAAGTTCATCATCAAGCCGAAGATATTGAATTAAACATCGTTTACGAAGATGACGATATAATTGTTATCAATAAACCTGCAAATTTGGTAGTACATCCAGGAGCTGGCAATCAGTCGGGTACGATTTTAAACGCCTTACTGCATCATTTTCCAGAAATAGAAAATGTGCCGCGAGCGGGGATTGTGCATCGTCTGGATAAAGACACGACAGGACTAATGGTCATCGCCAAAACCATTCCTGCGCAAACGCAGTTAGTAGCAGACATTCAAGAGCGGTTAGTTACGCGTGAATACGAAGCGGTTTGTTTGGGACGTTTAACCGCTGGTGGCACTGTTGATAAACCAATAGGCCGTCATCCTACTAAACGTACTTGTATGGCGGTGAATGAGTATGGCCGTGAATCGGTGACACACTATCGTGTTATCGAAAAGTTTCGAGAACACACTCACATTCGCTTGCGGTTGGAAACTGGTCGTACTCACCAAATTCGTGTACACATGTCGCATCTGCGTCACCCCTTAGTTGGCGATCATCAATACGGTGGTCGAGTTCGTACGCCGAAAAACGCATCGCAAGAATTTGTTGATACCATTCGAGGATTCAAGCGCCAAGCCTTGCACGCTGCAATGCTTAGGTTTCATCATCCTATTACCAACGAGGAGTTAACCTTCGAAGCACCTTTGCCAGATGATTTTGTTACGCTATTATCGGCAATGAAGACCGATGTAAGCGAGCACCAAGATGACATGGATTACTGCTAACTTTCCAGATCTACCGGCAAGTACTCTCAAACGATTATCAGCATTTACTACCACTCGAATGGGTGGTAGTTCATCAGGTCAATTTGATAGTTTTAATTTAGCAACTCACGTTGGCGATGAGCTTGATGCGGTTTATTCAAATCGTGCGTTGTTAAGAGAAAAACGTCAGTTACCTTCAGAGCCTTATTGGTTAAACCAGACCCACAGCAACACAGTAATAGAAATTCCCTATCAATATCGCGGATACACTGATGGTAATATCATTGCGATTATAGAAGCTGACGCGAGCTACACAGCACTCCCCAATCATATATGTACCGTTATGACCGCCGATTGTCTGCCTTTATTGTTGGTTGATAGTAAGGGAACAAAAGTCGCGGCTATTCATGCCGGCTGGCGTGGTCTAGCGAACGGTATTATCGAAAAAACCATTAATAAAATGGCTGTTGAAACAGGTGATTTGCACGTTTGGCTGGGGCCAGCTATTGGGCCAGACAGTTTTGAAGTAGGCGAAGAAGTGAAACAGCAATTTGTTGCACTGTCTGCATTGAATCGAGATTGTTTTGTTGAACAACCGCAAAGTTTAGCCACTGAACCCAAAAAGTTTCTTTGCGATATTTATCAATTAGCAAAAAATAAGCTAAATGTATTGGGAGTTAAACACATTTCTGGTGGTGAATTTGATACGGTGACGGAGCTGTCTTTATTTTATTCTTATCGTCGAGACGGTCAAACAGGACGTATGGCGTCGCTCATTTGGTTGAGTTGATAAATTTGATCTAAGACAAACTAATACGCAGTTGTCGCGTCTTTTATCTAAAAAAACTATTGAAAATGTATTTTTTTGTCACAATTTACGAATTAGGACATTATTGTGATTGCAGAGGTAACAAATGCGATTAGACAGATTAACCAATAAATTTCAACAAGCTATCGCCGAAGCTCAGTCTTTAGCTTTAGGCAGAGATCATCAATATATCGAACCCATTCATATTTTGCAGTCGTTACTGAATCAGCAAAATAGTTCGATACTGCCATTATTGCACCATGCGCATGTGAGCGCGCCGGAATTGCGCTCTAAAGTGTCGCGCGAGTTAGAAAAAGTGCCCACGGTTACAGGTGTAGGTGGCGATATTCAATTGTCTCGAGAAACCGCCAGCGCCTTAAATCTTTGTGACAAAATCGCGCAGCAGCGAAAAGATAAATTCATCACCAGCGAAGTTTTTATGTTGGCTATGGTCGAAGACAAAGGACCTGTTGGTAAAATTTTCAAGTTACTTGGCCTCAACAAAGAAAAGATAGAAAAAGCCATCGATAATTTACGTGGCGGTCAGAAAGTCGAAGACCAAAATGCAGAAGACACTCGTCAAGCGTTGGAAAAGTATACTGTTGATTTAACCGAGCGTGCCGAGCAGGGCAAACTCGATCCTGTGATTGGTCGCGATGAAGAAATTCGCCGTACGGTGCAAGTACTGCAGCGACGCACTAAAAATAACCCTGTAATTATTGGTGAGCCGGGCGTTGGTAAAACCGCAATTGTAGAAGGATTAGCACAGCGCATCATAAATGGCGAAGTACCAGAAGGTTTGAAAAACAAACGTGTGTTGTCACTGGATTTAGGTTCTTTGGTGGCTGGTGCCAAATACCGCGGTGAATTCGAAGAACGTTTAAAGTCAGTGTTAAATGAGCTAGCTAAAGAAGAAGGGCAAGTCATTCTATTTATTGACGAAATACACACTATGGTAGGCGCGGGTAAAACCGATGGCGCAATGGATGCCAGCAATATGTTAAAACCGGCGTTAGCTCGCGGAGAGCTGCATTGTGTGGGCGCGACAACATTAGATGAATATCGTCAGTACATTGAAAAAGACGCGGCACTTGAGCGCCGTTTTCAAAAGGTGCAGGTTGACGAACCAAACGTTGAAGACACCATTGCCATTTTACGTGGCTTAAAAGAACGTTATGAATTGCATCATTCGGTAGACATTACCGACCCGGCTATTGTAGCGGCGGCGAGTTTATCGCATCGTTATATTTCTGACCGTCAGTTACCTGATAAAGCCATTGATTTGATTGATGAAGCAGCCTCAAGTATTCGTATGCAAATCGATTCGAAACCGGAAGCGTTGGATAAGCTGGACCGCAAGATTATTCAACTTAAATTGGAAGAAAATGCGTTATTAAAAGAAACCGATGAGTCGAGTAAAAATCGCTTAATGTTAATTCGTGAACAGATCAGTTTGCTTGAAGATAACGCTAAAGAGTTGGAAGAGGTTTGGAGAGCTGAAAAAGCAGCGTTGTCTGGCACACAAACCATTAAAGAGCAGCTTGAACAAGCACGTATGGATTTAGAAGTTGCAAGCCGAGCTAGCGACTTACAACGCATGTCTGAATTGCAATACGGTCGAATTCCTGAACTTGAAAAACAATTAGACTTAGCATCTCAGGCAGAAATGGCGGACAACACGTTATTAAAAAATAAGGTGACAGAAGCTGAAATTGCTGAAGTATTGTCTCGTTGGACAGGTATTCCAGTCAACAAAATGCTAGAAAGTGAACGCGATAAATTGTTATTGCTTGAGAAACAACTACACAAACGTGTTGTTGGTCAAAGCGAAGCCGTGGAGTCAGTTGCTAATGCGATTCGACGCTCTAGAGCTGGACTTGCTGATCCTAATCGACCTAATGGCTCCTTCCTGTTTTTAGGGCCTACAGGTGTTGGTAAAACGGAGCTCACCAAAGCGTTAGCCCATTTCTTATTTGATTCAGAAGATGCTTTGGTACGCATTGATATGTCTGAGTTTATGGAAAAACATTCGGTGGCGCGTTTAATCGGTGCACCTCCAGGTTATGTGGGTTATGAAGAAGGCGGCTACTTAACAGAAGCAGTGCGACGCAAACCATATTCGGTTGTGTTATTGGATGAAGTGGAAAAAGCGCACCCTGATGTATTTAATATTTTATTGCAAGTATTAGATGATGGACGCTTGACCGACGGTCAAGGTCGCACTATTGATTTTCGAAATACAGTGGTGATCATGACATCAAACTTAGGCTCAGACGCAATTCAAAGCGCTTATGCTAATGGCGATCAGCCTACATATCAGAGTATGAAAGGTACAGTGATGGAGGTGGTGAGTCACCATTTCCGCCCTGAGTTTATTAACCGAATTGATGATACGGTGGTATTCCATCCTCTAACACAAGAGGAAATTAAGGAAATTGCCGGAATTCAGTTAGCCGGATTGCGTAAACGATTGGCTGAGCAAGAGGTGGAGCTTGAATTAACCCCAGCTGCGCTGGATAAAATTGCAGATGCTGGGTTTGATCCTGTATTTGGCGCCCGTCCTCTGAAACGAGCGATTCAAATGAATATCGAAAATAATTTGGCACAAGCTTTGTTGGCAGGGCAGATCAATCCAAAAGATCAATTGACTATGGACATTGTCGACGACAAGTTTGTATTGGTTTAGTTAATAAACTATCAAGAAAAGCGGCCAATGTGCCGCTTTTTTGTATCTAAAACTAAACAATTCACAGTGCTTGTGTATTTGATATAAAAAAAGGTTTTATGTTTATTTACCTTGAAGCTTGTTATTCGGACGTTTAGATGGCTAAATGTACCTAAGAACTTTTTTATTATTTACCAGTTAGGTGTGCAATGAATTTTGATCAGGAAATTAACAGACAAGATACGTATTCGTTTAAGTGGGAACGTTATAAAGGTAAAGACATTTTACCTATGTGGGTTGCGGATACTGAATTTCGTTGCGCAGAGCCAATTGTTGAAGCATTAAGAAAGCGCGCAGATCATGGCGTATACGGGTATCATTTACCGGCACAATATGAACCAGCTAATAAAGCAGTGGTTCGCTGGCTGAACGATAAGCACAATTGGCAAATTAAACCGGAATGGATTGTTTGGACACCAGGTGTTGTTCCAGCATTTAATATTGCTTGCAAAGCTTATTGTGGAGAAGGTGACAAGGTCCTTATTCAAACGCCGAATTACCCGCCTATGTTAGCTGCGCCCGGGTTAAATAATTTAATAAAAGAAAATGTCGATACCGTATTAGTGGACGGGCGATGGACGTTGGATTTTGAGCAATTGGAGCAAAAAGCATCTGACCCTAAAACTAAGCTGTTCATCATGTGTAACCCGATGAATCCGGTGGGTACAGTGATGAGTCAAGAAGAGCTGTCTAAAGTTGAAGCCATTTGTTTAAAACATGGAGTCACTCTTTGTTCTGATGAAATTCATTGTGATTTAATTCTAGATGAAACAGTCTCACACATTCCAGCTGGGACTTTGCCAGAGATCGGTGAGCAGGCGATAAGCCTGATGGCTGCAAGCAAAACTTTCAATGTTGCGGGCTTAGGAACATCATTTGCTATCATTCGCGATGCAAAAGTAAGAGCACAATTTACGCGAGCAGCAGCAGGACATATGCCTTGGGTTACATTTATGGGGCTTATTGCAACTGAGGTTGCATTTACTCAATGTGACGACTGGCATCAAGCGCAGCTGCGTTATTTACGCGGCAATTTGGATTATATACAACAAGAGCTCGCATCGATTGACGGTTTCAATTTTATTCGTCCGCAAGCAACATTCCTAGCTTGGATCGACGCTTCCGGTTTAGGTGTCGACGATGTGCAAAAATATATGGAGTCTAAAGGCGTGGGACCATCTCCGGGTAAAGACTTTGGTTGGCCAGATCACACTCGCATTAACTTTGGTTGCCCGCGAAGTATGCTGGAACAAGCCATTGCGCGTTTAAAATCCTAGAACAAAGACATTTAGGGAATTTCCCTATCGTTTAATTTTTTGGCAAAGGTATTATAGCTACATCAAGTGAGCCGGACGCTCCTTTGTTGTAAATTGTTATTTCCTTTGTTATATCCTTGGTTCAGCCCCATACTTTTAGTTTGGGGCTTTTTTTTGCTTTATTTTTTAGTATATAAATGACTAGCCACAGCGATTGATATTATATTTTACGAAACTCGAAACTCGAAAC
>JABXID010000169.1 GCA_013373245.1 Gammaproteobacteria bacterium | reverse complement strand
CCCCATGATAGCTAAGTTTGTTATACAAGTGCTGTTGGCATTTGTATTAGCGCATGCCACGTTTGCGACGGCCAATCAGGGTATAGATGATAACGCAGATACCTTGATGCAGGTGGGTGAGTGGCAAGTAAACCTCGCTGTAGGACTCGGACAACGCAGCGCCATCGTTGTCGGTGAAAGTGACTTTGATTTTTATATTGCGCCAAACATTGCTTATTACGGCGAACAGTTTTTTTTCGATAACGGTGCTTTAGGTTATACCTTTACTCAGCAAAGAAATTGGGCGCTTAGTGCGGTTACCGAGTTTAATCCATACGCTAAATATTTTGACTCATCTCATCCGAGTAATGTGTTTTATCCTCTGACCGAAGGCACATCAAGTGCACCTGATTATGAATTTGAATCAATAGCCGATGAGCCAACAACGGGTGATGACAGAGTAGAGGATGCTGGTGAATACCCAGCAATTCAGCGGCCGTTGACCAATCAAACATCCTCAGATAAAAGAACCCGACGCTGGTCAGCAGATGCCGGTTTACTCGTAAATTATTTTGTTTCAGATACACAGCAAATGTCTCTGAAACTTGTTGGCGATGTGGCTAATTTGCACAATGGTTGGCGAGTGGTTGCTAACTGGTCGCTGCTAATCAATCAATGGTTGCCTGAATCACTTAACGGTCAAGTATCGATTGCTGGCAATTGGGTGGATGACAACAACAGCAATTATTATTTTGGTTATCAATCCAAAGATGCAAATTTGAATTACCAATTAGAAAGTTTGTTCATACCTTCGATAGCTTTTACGATTGAACGACCAGTTACCAAAAAATTGGCGGTGGTAGTTCATTATAAATATCAGTCTTTGCCCGCAGAAATGACCGACAGTCCTTTGGTCGTCAAACAAGACATAGTGACTCAGTTTTTAGGGTTGAGCTATGCATTCTAAGTTTGTTACTCGTAAACGAATTCAAACAGTAACAGGGTTATTCAATGTGTTTTTTGGCATTGTTTTGTTGAGTCTGTTGAGCAGTTTTTTGTTTAGTTTTAATGCCAATGCGCAAACTTTGATACCGGCTGAGCCTGTCAAAGTTGAAGAGTTTGAATTAATGCCACTGATTTGTGTTACAACCAAAGTCGGTGATACGTGTCGTTTAAAGCTCAGTGTTCGATGGCAAACCAATGTTCGTGGTGACTTTTGTTTTTTTCAAAATGAACAGGAAATTTTTTGTTGGCAACAACAAAAGCAGGTAAAACAATCCATTGAAGTGGCGCTGGTTAAAAGTTCTGTGTTTAGCTTAAAACAAAAAGGACTAGATAAATCCTTAATCCAACAACAAGTTACGTTAAACTACAGTCAAAGCGAACGTTACCGGAGACGACTACGTTCGCAATGGAGCATTTTTTAGTATAGCTTTCAGTTATATAATTTAATTGTTTATTTATGTAAAAATAATGAATGATTATTCATTTTGTTTGGTTATAATGCTCGCGTTTTGAACAGCATGTAAGACTGTTCAGGTGATTGATTGTAGTGTGTGGTTTATTAATAATAAACATTATTTGTAAACGGCAAGAGAAATAGAGAGAAGAAAAATGAAAGTTGGGTTTGTTGGATGGCGCGGAATGGTAGGTTCCGTTCTTATGGGGCGTATGGTTGAAGAAAATGACTTTGCCGATATCGATCCAGTTTTTTTCACAACGTCACAAGCAGGTCAGCCTGCCCCCAACTTTGGTAAAGATGCGGGTGTGTTATTAGACGGTAATGACGTAAATGAATTGGCTAAGATGGATGTGGTTCTAACCTGTCAAGGCGGTGATTACACGAAAGCGGTTTATCCTAAACTGCGTGAAAGCGGTTGGAATGGTTATTGGATTGATGCAGCATCTGCGCTTCGTATGGCGGACGATTCGGTAATCGTATTAGACCCGGTTAACAAAGACGTGATTGACCAGTCCATCAAAGACGGTGTGAAAACTTATGTGGGCGGTAACTGTACCGTGAGTTTGATGTTATTGGCGCTTGGTGGATTGTTTGAAAAAGATTTAGTGGAGTGGGCGTCGCCACACACTTATCAAGCAGCGTCTGGTGCGGGTGCTCGTAATATGAAAGAGCTTATTGCACAAATGGGTGTGATCCATGAGTCGGTGGCTGAACAGCTAGATCCAGCGTCTGCTATTTTAGAAGTGGATAAAAAAGTATCTGAAACCATTCGTTCAGAACAATTGCCAAAGGCTGAATTTGGTGCGCCGTTAGCGGGCTCTTTAATTCCTTGGATTGACGTGCCTATGCCATCAGGTCAGTCGAAAGAAGAGTGGAAAGCGCAAGTTGAAGCGAATAAAATTTTAGGTCAATCTGATAACCAAGTACCGGTTGACGGTTTGTGTGTTCGTATCGGCGCAATGCGTTGCCACAGTCAGGCTATTACGCTAAAACTGAAAAAAGATTTACCTGTGGCCGAGATTGAGAAAATCTTAGCAGAACACAACGAATGGGTTAACGTCATTCCAAACGAACGCCAAGCGTCAGTTGATGAATTGTCACCAGCAAAAGTCAATGGCACCTTGAGTATTCCAGTAGGTCGTATTCGCAAATTAGCGATGGGACCAGAATATATTTCGGCGTTCACTGTTGGCGACCAATTGTTATGGGGCGCAGCAGAGCCGTTACGTAGAATGTTACGTTTTTTAGTGAAATAACAAACTCGTTGCATATACAAAACGGTCTTTCTGACATTATAGCGGATTGATGTTTTTTAAAAGCTGGTGTGAAGGCACTGGCTTTTTTTATGTTTGGTAAAAGGATTTACCAATACCCGGAGGCCACGGATGGCCTGTGAGGGTA
This sequence comes from Gammaproteobacteria bacterium, assembly GCA_013373245.1. Classification (GTDB taxonomy): domain Bacteria; phylum Pseudomonadota; class Gammaproteobacteria; order Enterobacterales; family Alteromonadaceae; genus Psychrosphaera. Next base: position 18,435 of record JABXID010000169.1, on the reverse strand, counting down.
TAACGTGATTGCAAGTTTTTATTGCGTGCTTACTAGTACTGAAAGACCAACGACTGCATTGTGTAGTGAAGTGAAAAATACAACCGTTCTATGTTGAGGAATAGATTTGAAACATATAACTTTAGTGGAAGATGACGAAAAGTTAGCAAATTTAGTACAAAGCTTTTTGCAACAAAATAGCTTTGTTGTAACAGTGATCAGTGATGGTGAACAGGCGGTTGAACAAATACTCGCTACACAACCTGATTTGGTGTTGCTAGACATTATGCTGCCAAACAAAGACGGCTTTACGATTTGTCGAGAGCTTAAAGGAAAATACACCAATCCGATTTTGTTTTTGACGGCAAAAGAATCGAGTATCGATCACGTTATGGGACTCGAAATGGGGGCAGATGATTACATTATTAAACCTGTCGATCCTCATGTATTGCTCGCTCGCGTTAATTTGATTTTAAGAAAATTTTCTGCAGCAGTTAGCCCCCCAGAGCAACAAAGTAAAAACACACACCAACTCTCGTTTGGTCAATTGACGCTGGATAAACATCGCCGTTCCGTAATACTGAATAACACAGAAATAGATTTAACCAGTCATGAGTTTGAGTTGTTATGGTTGTTGGCTGAAAACGCTGGAGAGCCTCGAAGTCGAGAGGCGATTCATCAAGCCATGATAGGTCGAGAATACGATGGTTTAGACAGAACTGTAGACGTTCGCGTGTCTAGATTACGTAAAAAATTACATGATGACAGTGACAAACCGCATCGTATTATCACTGTGTGGGGCAAAGGGTATATGCTGTGTCCAGACGCATGGGGATAAGCTTATGATACGTTTGTTTTTGAGTTTGTACCTTGCCATTTGTTTGGGGTTAGTTGTGATTAACCTTACCTCGAACGTGTTGTTTCAGCATCTGCAAAGGGACATCAAAAGCAATAATCAGTTAGCCATAGAACAAATCGTTCAAATAGCTCAGTTAGTTCGGTTTATGGACAAACAACAGCTTGAACAAGCGCAAGCTAACTTTCCCTATCAAATTCAAATATTAACTTCGCAGCAAGTGCAATTATTGCCGGAGCAGCAAAGGTTGTTAGACGAAGGCAAAGTTTTGACCGTTTATGAGATGGGCGATCGAATGTCAATTTTTGTGCAACGGTCTGAACAACAGGTATTGCATATTGCTGGTATTCCACTTGGGGCTGTGTCGGATCGTAGAAGCACTTTAGAGCAAACGATTATTATCTTGTCATATCTCTCGTTGGCGATTTTTGTTTTGGCTTGGAGTCGACCTTTATGGCGTGATCTATATGCACTAAAACAGGCTTCGGAGCAAATTCAGTTGGGTAATTTCGAGTTAACGCCGCAAGTCAAAAAACGCTCAGTGATTTATCCTGTAGTCGCTTCTTTTAATGTCATGGCAAATAAGATTGCTGAGTTGATTAATCATCAAAAGCAAATGACACATGCTGTTAGCCACGATATACGAACGCCACTGGCTCGTATTAAGTTTTCACTGGCCATATTGCAACAAGAGCCGGAAAAGCTAGAACAAACAAGCAAAGATATGTTGGACGATGTTGCTGAAATCGATCACTTAACGTCGGAATTACTAACCTTTGCTAAGCTGGATACTGAGCATTCGTTACGTATTGAAAACGTCAATCTAAAACAGTTGTTGGAAAATTTGGCGGAGAAGCTACGACGTAATTCGTCGATTCAACTTAAGACTGAATGTATAGATGAGTGTTGGTTTCATTGTGACGGGCATTTAATCGAACGTTGTCTGCAGAACTTAATTACCAATGGCTTTAAATATGCGAGCTCACAGGTAGTTGTGCGTATTGGCAAAAAAACAACGGCAACTGCGCAACAAGTTGTTATTGAAGTGCACGACGATGGACCCGGAATACCTGTACATCAAAGAGTGTCAGTACTAGAAGCGTTTACTACGGCGGATGATAGTCGTAATAAAAAATCCGGTGGGTTTGGTTTAGGACTCGCGATTGTTAATAAAATAGTTCGAGCTCACAAAGGCCAAATAGAAATTTTAGATTCTGAGTTAGGTGGCGTACTGGTCAAAGTTTGTTTAAGGTAAACGAATAAACGTGAATTTTTTTCTGAGTTAATAAGGTATCAACGCTGATGAGCTTAAAGTCTTTGATGACTACCGATCTGGTAACAGTGCGAATGGACGACTCACTCGCTATGGTAAAAGGCATTTTTGATAATACCAATTTTCATCATTTGCTGGTGGTAGAAAACAAAACCTTAGTTGGGGTGATTTCAGATCGAGACTTATTCAAAGCCCTCAGCCCCAATATTGATTCAGAAGTCGCCAATGCTAAAGACTTAGCAACACTCAACAAAAAGGTTCATCAAATTATGAGCCGAAAGCCAATCGTAATTGCACCTGATGCGTCGGTCAAACAAGCTATAACGCTCTTTAATGAACACACTATATCTTGTTTGCCTGTGGTGGACGAAAATGACAAGCCAGTTGGTATTATTTCTTGGCGCGACATTATGCGCGAGTTAGAAATACGATTAAACAAAGTGAAATAGGAGGGCAACTAAAACGGGCACTCCTTGGATGTTCGTTTGAGCTATAGAGGTATTTGATGCCTTGCTGTGTATTGGAATTGTAAACTACCGCCTTTGTATTCTGGTGAAATCTCTCCTTTTTCGCTGGTCCATGTAAATGTAACGTAAGCTTCACATTCATCGGCACAATTATAATTAGACACTGTGGCGGCGTAATCGCTAGGTAAAATAATTTCAAAAAGTGCGTTGTCGAGTTCAACGATATCTACCCCATAAACTTGAGAAAACCTGTGCTCGCTTTTATCTGTCAGCACTTCTACATAAACACGGTTCAACTCAAATTCTTGATGTTGCACTTCAGCTGTGAAAATCGTCAAGGTATTAGCGTCTGTGTGTTTACTTAAATTGGCTGTTGGCAAGGTACTTTTCGGAAAATTGGAGTAAGTTTTGGCATGTTCTCCAAAACGCTCAACCTCAATGATGATCTCATCCAGCAAATTTAAATTATCATTTGATATTCGACGTGTAATCACGTCATCGCCTATTGTGATGCCAGTTTTATAATATTGAGGATCACACCAACATAATGCAGCGCCATACGTTTGTAGTTCATCTATGTTGATATCTAGGTCTGATAATTCGACATAGTTATAGTTTTGATTCAATTTGTAATATTGACTAATCTCTAATTGAATATTCGCATTAAGTTCATGATTTGGTGTATCCACCTCAACATTGACGGTGTTCAATGGGCAACCAGATAAAAACATTAAACTGACCGATAGGAAGATAATTTTCAGAGGCGACATAATGGAGTTCCTTTTCATTAAACCGTTATAGCTATTGGTAAATAGGTTAAGAAAACAATAGCATACGGGATTAACTAATCAAGGTGATGCTTTGTTAAGTCAATTAACGAGTTATACGTCGCGTCTGCGAGTTGTTTGTCTTGTTCCGACAACGATTGACCAGAAGTCACTAGATACTTCTGCCCGAATTTTGCGGCGATTGCTGCTTTCATATCCGAGCTTTTATCGCCTACCATGATTGATGTCGCGGCATCCAAGTTATGCTGTTTTAACCCTTGTAATAACATCCCAGGTTTTGGTTTGCGACAGTCGCAATCTTTTAAGTAGGGTGATTGAGCGTTGGTGGGGTGATGTGGGCAGAAATATACATCAAGTATATCCACACTGTTTTGCTTAAATTGTTCTACCATCCAAGACGTTAAATGTTGGAAATCGGCTTCTGAATAATAACCGCGGCCAATACCTGATTGGTTGGTAACCACAATAATTTTATATCCAGCTTGCTGGAACTTCAGGCAAGCGTCGAATACACCGTCGATGAACTCAAATTTCTCTGGTTGGTAGATGTAACCATGGTCGACATTAATCACGCCGTCGCGGTCTAAAAATACTGCTTTGTTCTTGTTGTTTATGTCTGTTAATTCAGTCATTACAAATTAAAGTCCGCGACTAATGCATCAAATTTTTGCTTAACCAAGTCAACGCTGATTTGTGTCATAAGCTCTGAGCCCTTTACTCGCGTGCCCCATTTTAGCTTATTGGCGGGTTTGCCTTTTTGCGCCATCAAATTTTGATGATATACCTCGGCGACGTAATCTTGATATAAATAAGGACCTGTGCGTTTAGGGTTTGAATGAGCGTAAAGACCAAGCACAGGCGTCCCTTGAGTAACTGCCATATGAGCAGGACCAGTATCAGGCGCGAGCACTATGGATGCGTTCTTAAGACAAACTAACATTTGTTTTAAGCTGGTTTTGCCAATCAAATCGGTGATCTCGCCGTTGGCGTGTTGTTTGATGGCATCGCCAAGCTCTCTATCTATCGATGCTGGTCCACCACACAGAGCAACCTGAAACCCTTGTTGTGAGGCATAGTCTGCTATTTCGGCATAACGATCTGGCAGCCAATTACGCTCTTTTTTACTGGCGGCGGGGGAAATCACTAAGGTTTTTGATTCGGGTTTAATGTGCTCATTGGCAAAATTAATGTCTTGTTCACTGACGGGAATAAACCAAGATAAATTCTGCAATTCACTTTCTGGCACGCCAAGTTTTTCAGCAAAAGCAAAAAAACCTTCTAACACATGAGGTTCGGTTTGCGGCTTAATACGCTCTTTGGTGAATAGTGCGTGAAGCTCTTTCGCACGGTGCCAGTCGAATCCAATTTTACGTTTGGCTGGAATAAACTGCGCCGCCCAATTGGCTCGAAGCGCCACTTGCATATGCAGTAATACATCAAAGGATTGACTTGATAAGTCGTGTTTTAGCTGTTTGAATGCTTGTTTTCCTTGGCTTTTGTCAAAAATCACAAACTCAACATTGGGTAACCCGTCGAGTAAGGCTTTTTCAATCTTGCCTATGATCCAGGTGATTTTAGCATTTGGGTGTTGCCTTTGAATAGCTTGTACTGCGGCCACTGCATGACAGACATCGCCTATGGCTGACAGACGCAAAATACAAATAGATTTCAATGACACAACACCTTCCTTACACGCACTCTTTTAATAATCGGCAATGCTAATGTATCATTCCGATTATTCCAAATTATTAATAAGTTTATCCTTTGTCTCTGATAACTCATTCTGCTGATTGGCAGCAATTAAAACAAGATAAGCATCAAATATGGGCGCGTTCAGACGTCGCTAAAAATATTTCGCCAGCCTGGTTTGACGCTGTATTTTGGCAACAACAAAATGCCATTGTCGGAGAATCCAAAGGACGTTACACCACCTATTTTGTCGAGTACAAAACGGCAGAAGATTCCAAGGTGAAAATGGTTTTACGCCATTATTATCGCGGTGGCTTGATCAGTAAGTTATCACGTGACCGTTTTATTTTTCGTTCCTATCAATCAACCCGCGCATTTGCTGAATTGACGATGTTACAAAAAATGCGTGAGCTTAACTTGCCAGTACCAAAGCCGGTGGCGGCCATGGTTACCAAAGTGGGATTGTTTAAATGTGTTAACGATATACTCATTGAGCTGATACCAAATGCCCGTGATGGCTTTCAGTATTTGTTGCAGCAAAGTTTGTCAGAGCAACAATGGTTTGCAATAGGAGAAACCATTCAGCAATTCCATCAACAAGGTGTTTACCACTCGGACTTAAATATCCACAACATCATGCTCGACCAACAAGGCAAAGTTTGGTTGATTGATTTCGACCGCTGTGAATTCAGAACCTCTGCGCAAGATTGGCAACAAGCTAATTTAAGCCGCTTAAAACGCTCTTTAGAGAAAGAAAAAACGATAAATCCAGAGTTTCATTTTAACGAATCATATTGGCAGCAACTCATGGCGGGCTATGATTCATGAACATAAGCAACAAAAGAATAAGCAACCGCGTATCCCCAATCAAAACAGGTGTTGCTCGCTTGATTTACAATGTACTGCTGTTGGTATTTTTGATTGTCGACTTCACCAAATGGCTGGTATCACAATGGTTGGTATCGTTAAAACTACGCGATCTTAATAAAGTGAAGCGTGATTGGCGTTGGGGGCAAAAATTTGGCTTTTTATCGGTTAATCGACCAGATACAAACAGTGGGCAAACTTTATTAATTCATTGTGCTTCGGTCGGTGAAGTCGTGGCCGCGATCCCCTTGTTAAAACAAATGGTCAATGAAAATCCGAGTCTAAACGCCGTGGTAACAACCAATACGTTAACGGGCAAACAGCAACTGCAACGTTCAATTAATAACACAGAGCTGGAAAGTTGTGTTGTGCATGATTATTTGCCGGTTGATTTACCCGGTTTAATGCGACGATTTATCAAGTTTATCAACCCGAGCTTGGTGATGATCATGGAGGTCGAATTGTGGCCCAATTTTATTAATCAGACCGCAAAACAAAATATTCCGCTAGTGGTTGTGAATGGTCGAATGACCGATAAAACTTGTAAAGGTTACCAAAGGTTTCATTGGTTAAGTCAGCCTATGTTGTTCAGCATTGATCATATTTTCGCTCGTAACACGGGGGATTTTGATAATTATCAAAGGTTAGGTATCAGCTCTGAACGTTTGCAATTAGTTGGTAATATCAAGTTTGATATCGACTTACCAAATCAAGATGATGCCGCCAACCTAAAAGACGCTATGGGGCTTAACAACCGAATTGTTTTAGTTGCGGGCAGCACTCACGAAGACGAAGAACAAGCGTTAATCGATGCCTTTAAACAATTGCAGCCTCAGTATTCAGAGTTGTTATTGTTCATTATTCCTCGTCACCCTCATCGTTTTGACGCTGTCTTTGAGCTCATTACGCAACATAAGTTAACCGTGACTCGAACCAGTCAATCGTCCAGTGTTGAACACAACATTCAGGTGCTGTTAGGTGATGAAATGGGTAAATTGGGACAATGGTATGGTATCGCTGATATGGTCTTTGTTGGCGGTTCGTTGGTGCGACGAGGAGGCCACAATCCAATTGAAGCAGCTGCGTTTGCCAAGCCTATAATCATGGGGCCGCACATTTATAACAATCCAGAAATAGTACAAACCTTGGCAGACGATGGCGGCGTTGTCTTAGTCAATGAACAACAGCAATTGAGGCAGGTATTAAATAATTGGCTTGCCGATCCCGAACAAAAAAACGCTTGTGGTCTGAATGGCTTGAATACCATCAAACAGAATCAAGGTGTTGTACAAACTATTGTAACAAAAGTAAGTACTCACTTTATAAAGTGATGTGCTGATGTTGATAAGTACTAAGTGTCTCAGGTTGAGGACAAAAAATGAAAGACTTGTTTAACACGGCGTTAATTGAACTAACCGCAAAGCATATAAAAAAACATTATTCGGATTTTGATCAGCATACATTTATTGCCATAGCCTCAGACAGTCTTGAACAGAGAGAGTTAAAAGACCGTGCCAATCAAATATTCCGTGGTTTATTTGAGACCTTACCCCAGCAATTTGAGCAAGCAATTGATATTTTATTGCGCACCTTAGCGCCGGTTGAGGAAAACGTAGACTTAACAGACTTGACCTCGAACGAACAAGGACTGCTTGGTTGGATTATTTTGCCGTACAGCCAATATGTCGGTGAGTTAGGCGCAAGGCCCGAAAATAAAGTGCATTTGTTGCTTGCCTTAGATGCTTTAAAACAAATGACTCAGCGTTTTTCCAGTGAGTTTGGTATACGCTATTTATTGCTGGCATATCCAGAGCAAACGTTGCAAGTGATGTCGGACTGGTGCCAGCATTCATGCCATCATGTACGCCGACTTGTGAGTGAAGGCACCCGACCTTTGTTACCGTGGGCAATGCAGTTGCCAAACTTTAAAAATGATCCAAAGTTAGCTATGTCGCATTTACAAGCTTTAAGGGATGATGAATCAGAATACGTGCGCCGCAGCGTAGCAAATCATTTAAATGACGTTGCCAAACACCACCCCGATTTTGTCGCAAATATTGCTGATAAATGGCTACAAGAGAAGCCGGCCGACATTAATCGACAACGCATGTTAAAACACGCTTGCCGGACGTTATTAAAACAAGGTCACCCAGCCACGTTGGCCACCTTTGGATATTTTCCCCCGACCGAGTTAAATGTGCAGTTAACCCTTAACAAACAAACCGTTGAATTGGGTATGCCATTTGAAATGCAGCTTGAGATAACAAACAACAGCGATACAACAAACACCTTGCTGGTGGATTATGTTATTTATCATCAAAAAGCGAATGGCAAACTGACCCCCAAAGTTTTTAAGTGGAAAACTCTCAAGATCGCCGGTAAAGAAAAGGTAGCGATTGTTAAAAAACATCATATAAAACCAATTACTACTCGCAAATATTATCCAGGCAAACATCAATGTGCGATACAAATAAATGGCCAGATTTTACAATCGGTTGATTTTACCTTGACGGTTTGAATACATAAAACAGGGCAAAGCCGTATTTTTGAACTAAAATAAATATCAACGGTTGAATTTCTGAAAATAAGACAAAACATATACGTTATGTCTTAATCGCTGATTAAGTTTGTTTGTGGCGCAGGTTTTATGATTCAAGCGCCTTTACGGAATTTTAAATGAAGTTGATATTTAATTATTTAGCACTTATGTGTTTGGTCTTTTCGACGCTGGTAAGCTCGAAAGCGACTCAGTATGAGCTGCAATCTTATCAACTTGATAATAATGTTAGTGCGTTGTTTCTGTGTGAGACAAACAATAGCGCAGATGACGAAACCGAAAACGAATACCTGGTAAACAACAATAATTCAGATCAACTGCTTTTTGTTGTTTATGAGCAATATGCTTGTAACGTCGCGTTACACAGCGATACAGCCAATAACTACGGAATCCGAGCCCCTCCTATTTCTTTGTTCTCTTAATCCACAAAATATTTCCATTTTTTATATTTTTTAAGGTACAAAGACATGAACTCTTTATCTTTTACTAAGTGTCATAACGTGGCACAAGTCGATTGGCCGACTCAAAACCCTGAGTTAAATCTACAAACTAAAGCTGTGAAATTAGTCACTGATTTCAAGGTGCATAGACCGCTTATCATCGACTGCAATACAAAAGCAGTGGAAGCTGAATATTCGATGAAAAAAACGCATGTGAAACTGAAAATTGTGCTGGATTCAGCCAACAATTTTTTAGGTACGGTCAGTTTTAATGATTTGAACAATCAAGAAATTATCAAAAAAGTGGCCGCTGGCGACAACCGAACGGACCTGAAAGTCAGTGACTTTATGCGAAGTAAAGAGCAGTTGCTTGCTCTTGATTGGCATCAGTTAGAAACGACTAGCTTACGCACTTTGTTGCAGTTTATGTCTAATTCAGACGAACAACATGTGTTAGTGACAGACTGCGACGGTGAAAATCTGCGTGGCATTATTTCAGCGTCGGATATTGCGCGTGCGTTGCACGTGGATGTTAACCTAGCGAAACCGGTGAGCTTTAAGTTGATTCATAACGAGGTCTTGCCGGCAAGTCAATTCGCGGCATAAATAAGCGAAAAAACGTAAGTTAAACAAGTAATAACGCTCTCTTTGAATGATAAGAATCAGGAGAGCGTTATTTTTTATCGGTTAGATATATGTCTGGTTTGGCAATCTGCATCAATAAGTCTGGGTTGTCGATTGGCTGAAAGCCGTATTGTTGATACAAGCCATGAGCGTCTTTAGTGGCGAGCATCATACGGCGTAACCCTTGTAATTCAGGGTGGGCCACAATATTCGCCACTAATATTTTGCTTAATCCTAATCCTTGATATGCAGGCAGAATAAAGACATCCGCCAGATACGCAAATGTCGCTTTATCTGTGATCACGCGAGCAAAGCCGACTTGTTCCGTAGTCTTTCCGTCGTTATCTTGTTTGAAGACACCAAAACATAACGAATTTTTGATGGCTTTCTGCATGACTTCTACCGGAATGGCTTTGGCCCAGTAGCTGTTAGAAATGAAGTTATAAATGACATCAAAGTCGAGCAGTTTTTTGTCTGTACTTATCTTGAATCCGTTCATGTTAAACTCACTTCAGTTAGCTTAAAACAAAAGCTTATTTGCTTTGGATCTTTTCGATAATTTTAGTGGTGGAACAACCATCAACAAATTCGATTACCGCAACTTGACCACCATTCTTTTGTACCAAATCCGCACCAACAATGGTGTCGATAGTGTAATCACCACCCTTAACTAATACATCAGGGTTAACCTGTTTAATGATGTCGTAAGGTGTGTCGTCAAATTCATTGCCATTGACCTCACCAAATGGAATGACCCAGTCAACACTGGCGAGACCGGTGATGACTGTTGCGCGCTCCTTGAGTGGATTTACAGGGCGATTCTCGCCTTTGAGTCGAGAGATAGAAGCGTCATTATTTAATCCAACCACAAGACGATCACCAAGGGCTTTTGCCTGCTCTAAATAATGCACGTGTCCGGCGTGTAAAATATCGAAGCAGCCATTCGTGAAAACGATTTTTTCGCCACTTTGGCGGGCAAATTCAATGTGCTTTAACACGTCTTCAAACGGTGTTTGGTAGTGACTTTGTTTAGAGCCAAACATTTGTTTGTTTACCACTCGGTAGAGTTCTTCCGGCGATACGGTTGCGGCGCCAAGTTTGGCAACTACGATACCCGCAGCTAAATTTGCGACGTTAGCGGCGTCAGCCAAACTTAATCCAGCGCCCGTCATCATGGCTAACGTTGCAATTACAGTGTCTCCAGCACCTGTCACGTCTGACACTTCCAGTTGTTGGGCTGGCATATCTACTTTGGTGTCTTTGGTGATTGCCGACATACCTTGCTCGCTGCGGGTTAATAAAATCGATTCAATATTATGAGTCGACATCACGTGTTGTGCTGATTGCCAGATGTTTTCTTCACTGTCGACTAAGCCGCCAGCTGCGACGAATTCATGTTTATTAGGCGTTATCACGCTAGCGCCTGTGTAATCAGATAATTGTTGGGATTTAGGATCGACTAACACGGTTTTGCCAGCGGCTCGTGCTGTTGCGATCATTTGTGTAATAAAACTGAGTGAGCCTTTGCTGTAGTCGGAAAAAACAATGAAATCAAAGTTAGACAGGGTTTGCTCAAATTTGGTTTTTAACGCTTCAGCGTGTTGTTTTGCAAACGTTTGCTCGAAGTCTAAACGCACAACTTGTTGTTGGCGTGATATGACTCGGAGTTTAGTAATGGTTGGCTGATCATCCTGTTTAAGCAATTCGGAATTTATATTCTCATCCGCAAGTATTTGCTCTAATCGTGCGCCATTTTCATCGTTTCCAATAATACCTAACAAAGAAACTTGCCCATCTAAGTGCGCAATGTTGCGAGCCACGTTTGCAGCGCCACCGACTTTATCATCTAAGTCACTGATTTTGACAACCGGCACAGGGGCTTCTGGTGAAATACGAGAAGAGTCACCAGTCCAATAACGGTCGAGCATGACATCGCCGACGACTAAAATTTTTACATCAGATAGCTTTTTAAATACGGATAAGTCGAACATTCAGTAAACTTCGCTGCTTGCAGTTGCTTAGGGTTATAGGCGTTAAAGTGTAACCGAATTGAGCATGTATCACAAAGAACAGAAGTGAGCACAAAGTGGTAACGCACAAACTTTACTCAGGCTGTACGTCAAAGTTGGCAAAATGCACTATGCTGAAGGAGAGCGGTATTCGCGTAAAATCTGTTTTTTTGAATGTAATTGTTATAAACAAGTCTCTATACTCGTGAGTGTTTAAAAATGAGGTAGGTGTTTTGTATTTCCGGAGGATTATGACCCGTATAATAGTGCTTATATGCTCGATACTGTTTTCAGTAAATGCTATCTCGGACGAGGTTCGGGTGGCGGTGTTTAAAGACCATTATGAAATCATTTCAAAATCTACTGAAAATAATAATTGTCCTTCTCCACTTGATGTTGAACTGAACGAAAACCAAATGCTCGCAGAGTATTTTATCTTGTGCAATGCATTGCAACTAGCAGGTAACGAATTCGACTTAACGCCTGTGCCTTTGCCTGTAATTGACCGAGTTATCAAGGCGATTGTTAATCAGGATGTTGAGCTTTCGGGGTTTGGCGTTTGGCTTGATGATGCTGAACAAGCAAACTTGGAGATATCCTCGCCACTGCTTGATAAAAAACAATTCACTAAAGGGTTTTATACAAGAAAAAAGTTGGTGGCTCAATTATCCGAGGTATTTCAGCCAAGTGAGTTGATTGCTGTCGCCAATCAGAATTGGAAACGGGATTGGCGAATGTTGAAATGCATAGGTGCCAACGTTTTGCATGTTAATCAATATCAGCAAATGTTCCATTTAGTTAATATGGAGCGAGCAGATATCTTACCGTTAACGTTTGGCTCACAAAACGATTTAAATCGCAGTGTCTTTGGCGTTACCTTGTATCCGGTAGAAGGCATTAAAATGACTTTTGAAGAATCTAGTCATTATGCTGTTTTTGGCAAGAGTGAGTTGGGGCAAAAGTTGCTGGATTCGATAAACACTGGGATGGCGATATTAAAGCAAAAAGGCGTCTTGCAATTGGTGTATCAAGATCTTGGTATTATTAATTCTGCAACCGCCAATTGGCAGACAATTAATTGCCGTTAAGCCTTGAGGTGATTGAGCTGTCAGGCGCTGTTACCTTTTTTTGAATAAGTTTGTATCAAATTTTCGTTCGATAAATACCGTTAGGAATGTAAATAACGCAGTGACGATAAACTGACCGATCAGTAACAATACAAACTTCACATTAAAGTCGAGTTCTTCGGTGAATAAAGCAAGAAAGCAATTACCCGGGAAAACGATAATTTTATAACCTTGCAAGCCACCTTCTAATACATACCAATTTAGTACAAAAGCAATCGCCGCAAGTAAGGTCGCAATTGCTCCCCACTTAAGACTGAGTTGTTTAATTTGATAAGTGTTCACTCTGGTGGCTCTGTTTGCTGATTTGGATTTATTGTTGAGTGACTAACTCATCAATGGCTTCACATAACCAATGACCAATAAACATATGTGCTTCTTGGATACGGGCTGTGATATCGTTTTTAATAATGATAGGAAGCTTGGCAATGTCTTTCACTTTCCCACCATCTCGGCCTGTTAGTGCAACCGTATAAGCGCCGATATTATTAGCAGCTTCTAGTCCCAAGTTAATGTTTGGGCTTGTGCCTGAGGTTGTTAACCCTATCACTACGTCTTCTGGTTTTACTAACGCTTCGACTTGGCGAGCAAAAACCGTATCGAACTCATAGTCATTGGTGTGTGCGGTAAGAATAGATGTGTCGGTTGTTAGTGCAATAGATGCAAGGGCTTGACGCTCTTTTTTAAAGCGAACCACAAACTCAGCGGCTAAATGTTGGCTATCAGCAGCACTGCCGCCATTGCCAAAAAACACAATCTTCCCGCCTTTGCCAAGGGCATCAAAACATTCAAGGGCCAGAGTTTCTGCTACAGGCAGGTATTGTTCAATGCTGTTAAATAGCTCTAAGTGTTGCTTAACGTTATTGATGTAACTCTGTTTTAAATCGAACATTTTTATTCCTCGTCTTCCGTTGCCGGTACTAGACCATCGGCGCGGGCTCTGTATTTTTCACTGATCTCTGCAACCGCATCTTTGTACTCAGCGGTAACGTAAGGTTTAAATAATAGCAGAACTTTCATTAAGCCTTTGTAGAGTAATTGTTCGGTTATTTCAGAGTCTTCTGAGCTGGTTTTGCTGTAACTGATCCAAAATGTTACTTGCTGTTTGATAATATTGGCCAAATCGTCAATGTCACTGTTGTCCATATTTATCACACCAGCCACTTGCAAACTGACGATAAGGTGGTGGATCTTTTCCATCATTTTGTCGTGAATTTGTAGGTATTGCACACGTAATTCAGGGTCGCGTGCCATGATCACTGGCAAGTTATCGTATAGGAAGTTGAAGTGATAAAGTGCGCTGAATACCGCATCGAGGTAGTTAGTTAAGATTTTTATCGCGTCTTGGCTTGGTTTCACCGGTTCGAAAGAAACTTGCATATGATCAGCATACTTAGTGAATATATGACGAATGATTTCTTCTTTATTACGGAAGTGATAATACAAATTGCCAGGACTGATATTGAGGTGCGAGGCGATATGGTTTGTGGTGACATTACGCTCACCTTGGCTGTTAAAAAGCTCGATACTCGCTTCAATAATTCTATCTTTTGTTTTCATATACTAACTCTGTTGTCTTGAGCGCAGGCTATTTTTCTAATTCCATTAGTGCTTCCACACTAAAACATTTTGTCAGCCATTCATTCGGGGCATAACTGATTATTCTCTACTTAATCCAGATTTAGATCAATAGCTCTAGAATTTTTATTTATTACTAATTGTCATCTTTTATTTGCATATTGATTGTTCCGTTTAAAAACGTGTATATATGCAAACAGGTCGTCACTCTTTTGCTCTGACTTTGTTATAGTGACGTAAAATCAAGGTGATGGAAAAGTTATGATTAAAGCAATTTACCCAGGTACGTTTGACCCGATCACCAATGGGCATATTGATATTGTTGAGCGTTCTGCGTCTATGTTTGATGAAGTGATTGTGGCGATAGCAACAAGCTCTCGTAAACAGCCTTTATTCGATTTAGCTGAACGTGTAGCGCTGGCACAGCAGGCATTAAGTCACGTGCCCAATGTAAAAGTAGAGGGTTTTTCTGGTTTGTTGGCTGATTACGCAAAATCACATCAAGCCAAAGTACTGGTGCGCGGAATTAGAGCCGTTGCTGATTTTGAATATGAATATCAATTGGCGTCAGTTAATCGAAAGTTAAACCCTGAATTAGAAAGTGTGTTATTAACACCAAGTCCAGATCACGCTCATATTTCCTCAAGCATTGTTCGTGACGTTGCGGCTCATTACGGTGATGTATCGCAATTCGTTTCAGAGAGTGTTGAACAAGCGTTAGTTCAAAAGTTTCCTAAATAAATAATAAAAGTAGGTTTTGTTAATGAGTGATAAACGATTCACCACGTCAACCGTCCATGCAGATAGAAAGTTAAATCCAGATAGCGGTGCTGTGCATTATCCAGTCGTGAACTCTGTGCTTTATGGTTATGAAGATCCGCAAGATTTAGTGGATGTGTTTCAAGGCAAACGATCAGGTCATGCGTACGCTCGCCAATCGACGCCAACAACAGACGCTCTGCAGCAGATGGTAAACGATATGGAACAAGGCGTTGGTTGTTTGACTTTTGCCTCAGGTATGGCGGCGATAACAACTACGTTTATTACTTTATTAAAAGCAGGCGATCATTTAATTGCCAGTCAGTTTTTATTTGGCAATACGCCAAGTGTATTGGGTACCTTGCGTCGATTTGGCGTTGAAGTCACTCAAGTGGACGTGACGGACGCGCAAAATGTTAAAGACGCCATTCAGCCTAATACCGTCATGGTATTTTTAGAAACCATTGCCAACCCAGTTACTCAAATTGCAGACCTACAAGGAATTGGCGAGTTATGCGCCGAACGTAACTTAGTGTATGTGGTGGATAATACGATGACGCCTTCGTATTTGTTTAAAGCAAAAGATGTTGGCGCCAGTTTAATCACGTCCTCGTTGACTAAATACGTGGGCGGCCATGGTACGGTGACGGCGGGAGCAGTCATCGATACCGGACTGTACGATTGGACTAACTACGGCAATATTCTTGATGGTTTTCGTAAACTAGATCCGAGCGCACAGGCGTTAACGCAAATTAAGAAAAAAGGTCTTCGAGATTTTGGCGCGTGTTTGTCATCAGACAGTGCTCATATGATTGCAGTTGGCGCGGAAACGATGGCACTTCGCATAGATAGAGCCTGCTCGAACGCATTAACTTTGGCAACGTACCTGCAACAACATCCTAAAATTGCCAATGTTTATTACCCTGGGTTAGAAACACACCCTCAGCATGACAGAGCCAACAAGTATTTCAAACACTCAGGTGCGATTATTAGCTTCGATCCGATTGAGTCGATTGACCCTGTCGCATTATTAACCGAACTTGAGTTGGTCATATCCGCAACTCACTTAGGTGACAACCGTACGTTGGCTTTACCGGTAGCACAAACGATTTTCTGGGAAATGGGATTGGAAAATCGTCAAAAAGCTGGAATAAGTGAA
Source organism: Gammaproteobacteria bacterium (assembly GCA_013373245.1). Taxonomy (GTDB): domain Bacteria; phylum Pseudomonadota; class Gammaproteobacteria; order Enterobacterales; family Alteromonadaceae; genus Psychrosphaera. Next base: position 2,266 of record JABXID010000169.1, on the reverse strand, counting down.
AATATGATCCGTATGTCTGTTGGTATTGAAGACCCAGAAGATTTAGTCAAAGACTTTGAGCAAGCTCTGGTTAAGTTCTGATTGTTAACTTAAGCAACAACATAATTACCCAATTTATCTAAGGATAAGACATGCGCAGTACAGTGTTGTTTGTGTTTTTTTGTGCGGGGTTACTCGTTACCAATTGGCTTTATGCTGCCCCTATTTGGTCAAATAATACGGCCGGTGGTGATGACTATCTGGTGGGCACCATCCACTTAGGCGATCAGCGACTAAGTGGTCTGCCAAGCAAGATCATTCAAGCGATAGATAAAGTAGATGCCGTAGTTTTGGAAGTTGATTTGGCAAAAGTATCGCCGCAAGAGCAGCAACGGGTGATCTCGAAATATGGCTTATTGCCCGCCGGACAAACGCTGCAAAGCGTGCTGTCTGGAAGCGTTTATATGCAAGCCAAACAATATTTGGCGCAGCAGGGGTTAGATATTCAACAGTTTCAACAGTTTAGGCCTTGGATGCTTGGTTTAACCATGGTGCAAGTTGCGTATGCTCGTCAGGGATTGGATATTAATCATGGCATTGATAAACAAATTGCCGATTACGCATCATTACAAAACAAACAAATAATTGGCCTAGAAACGTTTGAACAGCAAATGCGCTTTTTTGAACAAATTTTTAAACAAAACAGTGCGATTACCAATGACGATTTGATTTTGGATACGTTAAAAGAGTTAAGAGAATATCGTGACATGCCACTGGAAATGTTAGATGCATGGTTGGCTGGTGATATGGCGGTATTTGAAAAAATTTATAAAGATACCCTAGGACAATCGGCGTTTGATAAGGCGGCTGAAAAGATTCTTTTATCCGAACGAAACCAAGTTTGGGCAGAACAGCTCGACCCATTGGTAAAAAACAAAAAGGTATTAGTTGCAGTGGGGACATTGCACCTTGCAGGTGAAAATGCTCTCAATAAGTTGCTTACGGATACTTTTGTTCAATTTTAAACCCGCTAGCAGAACCAAGCTGCGATATTAGCTGCTTGGTTCGGTTGCCGTACGTGCCGACAACAAGAACGCGGCTACCGTCTCTTCTGACTTCTTATTCTTTAAACAACAAACGCCTAAGTCAAACGGATCTGGGTTGATGTTTGGCTGCAATACCGCGATTTTGTTTTGTACCGGACTGGTTTGAATGACTAATTCAGGCGCAATGCTGACACCACAACCCAAAGCCACCATACTTACTAAGGCTTCGTGACCAGAAACGCTGGCATAAATGTTAGGTTTAATCGCCATGGCCTTTAACCACTTTTCGAACTTGTGGCGAATTGGACCAGATTCAGGCATCACAAATGGCAACTTGCTCCAATCAATTTCTTGTTTTTGACATTCAATGGCCAGTTCTGAATTGTCATTCGGACCAATAATTTTTAGTGGCACTTCCGACAGGGATTGGAAATAATATTTACTCGACTGCCCTTCTTTGAGGGCTGCAATTGCGATGTCGACCTCTTCTGATTCAATCATGCTGAGCGCTTTTGCCGCATCGCCAGTTATAATTTGCAAATCGACAAGTGGATGTTCGCTCGAAAATTTATCGATTAATTGAGGTAGGAATTCGTAAGCCGCGGTTACTGTGCAAAAAATACGAAGTTTACCAGACAGTTGCTGGCTCTTATCTTTCAGTTCTTGTTGCAAATGTTGCCATTCATTTAATGTGGAGGCTGCAAACTCGCGGGTTTTAATGCCGGCTGGCGTTAATTCCACTTTACGGTTATCACGAATAAATAGTGGCTCACCAATCTCTTGTTCTAGTCGCTGAATAAGGCGACTGAGCGTGGATGGGCTGAGGTACATAGCGTCGGCTGTGGTAGCAAAATGTTTGCTTTGGCATAAATGCAAAAATGCATTGAGTTCTTTCAAGTCCATAAAGTGTTTTCGTTCACTCGTTATATATTTCAAAATTCGCAATGACAGCTTGATTATATATCAATTTACGCAACAAGTGCTAGATCATATAGTCCCTACAAGTTAAAAAAGGGCACGCTTACTGGTCGCCCTCTTATTTGAAGAATTTAAGGAAACACCATGGCTAATTATTTCAATACATTACCACTTCGTGAGCAATTGTCTCAGATTGGCGTATGTCGTTTTATGGACCGCAACGAGTTTGAAGCGGGTTGTGACTTTCTAAAAGGTCAGAAGATTGTCATCGTTGGTTGTGGTGCTCAAGGTTTAAACCAAGGTTTAAACATGCGTGATTCTGG
>JABXID010000096.1 GCA_013373245.1 Gammaproteobacteria bacterium | reverse complement strand
CGCACTGTCTGGTGAAGAGCAGGGCTTATTTGGCGGTAAAATTCTGGCTGAACAAGCCGCTAAAGCTGGCTGGCGGTTAAAAGCTGTACTTAATAACGATATGATTGGCAATATTGAGGGTATCAATGGTGTTATCAATAACACCACGGCGCGTATTTTTGCCGAAGGTACTCGCCAAACAGAAACGGAAAGAGAAGCGAGGATTCGCCGTTTTACCGGCGGAGAAGTCGACTCACCGAGTCGTAACTTAGCGCGTTATATAGATTGGATGGCGGATCGTTATATTCCTAATTTGGATACTATGGTGATCTATCGACTCGATAGATTTGGTCGTGGTGGTCACCATCGTCCGTTTAACGATCTTGGCTATCCGGGCATTCGCATTATGGAAACTAACGAGCACTACGATCGTCAACATCAAGACTTAAGAGTCGAAAATGGTATTCGATACGGTGACACCATCGATGGGGTTAACTTCGATTATGCGGCTAAGCTAACAGCACTAAACGCAGTGTCTCTTGCTGGTATGGCTTGGGCGCCTAATCCGCCAGCAAACGTGCAAATAAGTGGTGCGGTAAAACCCAGTACAACATTAAGTTGGCAAATAGCCGACGAACAACAAAACCCTCAGTTGGCCGGATATAAAATATACTGGCGTTATACCGATGCGCCACAATGGCAGTTCAGTAAATATGTCGGAAAGGTCAGTGAATACACATTGAAAAATGTTGTTATTGATAATTATTTCTTTGGCGTCGCTAGCGTTAGCAAAGACGGTCACGAAAGCCCTGTCGTCTTCCCTGGCGCAGCTGGCGCATTTGGAGAGTAAGATTGAATTTAGATCAACACAGAATAAAAGAAATTTTAGGTTTTGACGCGGAACAGCGTCTTAAGTATTTAATTAAACAGATAACCGAATCTCAAAAGATTTGGATTCTAACCGATGAACATGGCGCAGTAATGATGACCACTGAGGATGAAGATTGCATCCCAGTTTGGCCAAACCGCGAGTTCGCTGAAATGTGGGCAACAGATGATTGGCAAGGTTTTACAGCTATATCGATACCTTATAAAGATTGGCTGAATAAATGGACCAGAGGGTTGGAACAAGATGAACTGTCTGTCGTGGTTTTTCCTATCCCAGATGACGACGGTGTAATTCTATTTCCGGACGAATTTGAGTTTGAACTTAAGAGTAAAATGAACAAAAGATAGTCTATTCAGACTCATGTTGTGAGATGATGCTTACCAAGTTACGTAAGGTCTTCAATGTAAAAATTGGTCAACAATGAGCGCTCTTAATTGAATAGTTTATTTTGAAACATAGGGTTAGCTATTAAATCTGATACTGATGCGATGTTAATGCAATACTATTGAGATATAGATGCAAAAATAGTGACAGTTTATTTTGATATAAAAATAAAATTCCCATAAAATACGCGGCAATTTATTCGTGGGAAACAACCTATAATCGGGAGATTTATGAGTACCAAGCCTGTATTCAGACGCATTTTGTTAAAACTAAGTGGTGAAGCCTTAATGGGTGACGAAGGGTTTGGTATCGACCCTAAAATCCTCGATAGAATGGCTCAAGAAATCAAAGAGTTAGTTGAGAAAGATATTCAAGTTGGCGTTGTATTAGGTGGCGGTAACATCTTCCGTGGTGCGCCTTTAGCTGAAGCTGGAATGAATCGCGTTGTTGGTGACCATATGGGCATGTTGGCGACCGTTATGAACGGTTTGGCAATGCGCGATGCACTTCACCGAGCGCATGTTAATGCACGTTTAATGTCAGCAATACCTTTAAAAGGTGTGTGTGATGATTATTCATGGGCAGAAGGTATTAGCCTATTAAAAAGTGGCCGTGTTGTTATCTTCTCTGCAGGAACAGGCAACCCATTTTTTACAACCGATTCAGCAGCGTGCTTACGTGGTATTGAAATCGAAGCTGATGTTGTTTTAAAAGCAACTAAAGTTGACGGTGTATACTCAGCTGACCCAGTGACTAACCCAGATGCTACACTTTATCAGCAATTGAGTTATCAAGAAGTTATTGAAAAAGAATTAAAAGTTATGGACTTAGCAGCGTTTACGTTAGCACGAGATCATAACATCCCGATTTGTGTATTTAACATGAATAAGCCGGGAGCCCTTAAGCGTGTGATCATGGGTGAAGACGAAGGTACAATCGTTTCAAGCCAAGCTTCCGCTTAAAAGTTAAATTAAAGTTAAGGAATTTACCGTGTTAGATGATATTCAAAGTGACGCTAGCAGTCGTATGGACAAGAGCATCGAAGCTCTTCAATCTCAATTAAATAAAATTCGTACAGGTCGTGCTCACCCAAGTTTATTGGATGGGATCCAAGTTTCTTATTACGGTGCAGACACACCCCTTAATCAAGTAGCAAACGTATCTATTGAAGATTCTCGTACGCTTGCTCTTACTGTGTTTGATAAGTCACTAACGCAGGCTGTTGAGAAAGCAATTATGACATCAGACTTGGGGTTAAACCCTATGTCAGCGGGTACGGTTATCCGTATTCCTTTACCGCCGTTAACAGAAGAACGTCGTCGTGACTTAGTTAAAGTGGTTAAAGGTGAAATTGAAAACGGCCGTATTGCGGTTAGAAACATTCGTCGTGACGCCAATGGTGATGTTAAATCTTTATTAAAAGATAAAGACATTTCAGAAGACGAAGCTCGTCAAGCAGAAGACGAAATTCAAAAACTAACGGATGCCAAAATGAAAGTTATTGACGGCATGTTAGATGTTAAAGAAAAAGAGTTAATGGAAATTTAAGTAAGATAAATTTCCAATTTAAAACGCCGAGACACAGCCTGTCCGGCGTTTTGTTATTTCCGAAAGCAATTAAATCCATAGTCGAGTTTAAACGACTAGTTAACAATAATAAGAAACAGATAGGCTCTTATATGGCTAAGGTCGATATAGCTCAGCAAGTGTTAGAGCATTACTCAGAATCCATTCCTAAACACATAGGGATCATAATGGACGGTAATGGTCGTTGGGCTAAAAACAAAGGAATGCCAAGGGTTTATGGCCATAAAAAGGGCGTGGATTCGGTTCGAAATGCAGTGCGCTTTTGCCGAAAGGTTGGTGTAGAGTCGCTGACATTATTTGCATTTTCCAGCGAAAATTGGAAACGGCCAGAAGAAGAAGTGTCTGGTTTGATGGATTTGTTTATGTACGTTTTGACTAAAGAAGTTAAAAACTTACATAAAAACAATGTAGTATTAAAAATCGTTGGTGATATTTCTGCATTCAGTAACTCTATTCAACAGAAGGTTAAAGAAGCACAAGAGTTAACCGGTGATAATACAGGTTTAATACTGAACGTTGCGGCTAATTATGGCGGGCGTTGGGACATAGTAGAAGCATGTAAACGTGTTGCTGAACAAGTAAAAAACGGTGATGTAAGTGTAGATGATATCACTGAAGACTCGTTTGATGATGAAACTGCTTTTGCTTCGCAACAGCCGCTTGACTTGTTGATCAGAACTGGCGGTGAAGTTAGGGTAAGTAACTTTATGCTTTGGCAATTAGCTTACGCTGAACTTCACTTCTCCCCCGTATATTGGCCAGAGTTTAACGATCAAGAATTAGCAATTGCAATTGAAGCCTTTGCAGGTACAGAGCGTCGTTTTGGTTTAACCGGCGAACAAGTGAGTGGGTAGCTCTGCGCTACGACTCGGTTAATTTATAGGTGTTAATTTGTTAAAACAAAGAATTACAACAGCGCTAGTGTTAGGCGTTATTTTACTAGCGGCACTTTTCGCACTGCCATTAGAATGGTTCACTTGGTTATCGTTATTGGTATTTGGCTATGGCGCTTTTGAATGGAGCAAGTTGGCCGAAATATCTTCAAAGTTGGTGCAATACTCATACGCTGCTTGCGCAGTTGTTATTGGTGCCTGCGTATATCAATTTTACTTAGAAGGTAATCTTTGGACCTTAACCGGCGAATTGTCGGATAAGAACTATAACTTGATGTTTATCGCATGCATTTGGTGGGCGCTAAGTTCATTTTTAGTTTTAGTATATCCCCGCGGCAATCGTGTTTGGCAACATCAAAAAAGGGTCAAAGCAGTATTTGGTTATTTAACGTTAATCCCAGCTTGGATTGCATTAGTTTCACTTCGTGAGTGGCACTATTTATTGGATCAAAACTCCGGTGCTTGGTTAGCTCTATTTGTGTTTGGCATTGTTTGGTCTGCAGACATAGGTGCTTATTTCGCCGGCAAACGATTTGGCAGTCACAAATTAATGCCAAACGTGAGTCCAGGTAAAACGATTGAAGGTTTTATTGGCGGTATGGTGGCTGTGGTGATCCTTGCGATTGTTGTGCAGTGGCAAAATAATGTTGATGCAGCCGACTGGTTGATCCCCACTATATGCTGCGTAGTGATTGGTGTTATATCGGCATTTGGTGATTTAAGTGAGAGTATGTTGAAACGCGACGCGGGAATGAAAGACAGTGGAACCATTTTCCCAGGTCACGGTGGATTGCTGGATAGAATAGATTCTTTGACCGCGGCAATGCCTGTATTTTTAATTCTCTTTACGCATTTTTATTAATGATTTATTAAGCAGAGCAAATCCAATATTTTATGCAAACGCTAACTATCCTTGGTGCAACAGGGTCAATTGGACTCTCTACTCTAAATGTCATCGCTCGTTACCCAGAACGATTTTCATTGCATGCAGTTACAGCCAACAATAATGTTGATGGTTTATTTGATATTTGTGCTCAGTATCAGCCTTCGTATGCCGTTATGGTGGATGAAGAAAGTGCTGAACAATTACAGTCTAAGCTCTCAGCCGCAGGTTTAGGTACAAAGGTATTAGCTGGTGAGCAAGCTCTAATCGATATGGCTGGCGCACCAGAGGTAACCACTGTTATGGCTGCTATTGTTGGTGGCGCAGGGTTATTACCTACATTAAAAGCGGCTGAAACGGGTAAGCGTATTTTACTTGCCAATAAAGAAGCTTTGGTGATGAGTGGCGACCTACTGCTACGAGCAGTAAAACAAAGCGGCGCCATGTTATTGCCTGTTGATAGCGAACACAACGCGATTTTTCAAGCTCTGCCGGAAACCGTTCAAAAGGGGGCTGAACTAAAATCCGCGGGTGTAGAAAAGATTCTACTCACCGGTTCAGGTGGCCCGTTTTTAACCAAAAATTTAAACGAGTTTGCGCAAATAACGCCCGAGATGGCGGTAGCTCATCCTAACTGGTCAATGGGAGCAAAAATCTCGGTAGATTCAGCAACTATGATGAATAAAGGGCTTGAGTTTATTGAAGCGCGCTTGTTATTTAATGCATCGTTTGAACAAATCGAAGTTTTGATCCACCCGCAAAGCATCATCCATTCAATGGTTAGTTATTCCGACGGTTCGGTTCTGGCACAGATGGGGCAACCAGATATGCGCACCCCGATAGCTCATACGTTGTCATACCCAGACCGAATTAAATCTGGTGTTGCACCTCTCGATTTTACTAAAGTAGCGAGTTTTACCTTTTGCCAGCCAGACTTTCAGAGATTCCCTAACTTGAAGTTGGCACTAGATGCTTCTCGACAAGGTCAAGGTGCTACCACAGTATTAAACGCGAGTAATGAAATAGCGGTAGCGTCATTTTTAAAAGGGCAAATATCCTTTTTAGATATTGCAAAGTTTAATGAAAAAGCGCTAATCCGATATGGTACAACTCGAGCTTCAACGCTTGCAGATATAATAGCGTTAGACCAAGAATCCAGACAATTTGTGTCAAGCCTGGTTGCGGCTAATGAAAGTGTGAGTAGTTAGTTATGTTTGCACTTGTTTGGAATTTATTCAGTTTTGTTGTCGCCCTTGGGATTTTAGTATTCGTTCATGAATACGGCCATTTCTGGGTGGCTCGTCGCAATGGAGTAAAGGTTTTAAAATTCTCTGTTGGATTTGGCCGTTCTATATACTCTTGGACCGACAAACAAGGCACCGAATATTCGATTGGAGTTATTCCTCTAGGTGGCTATGTTCGTATGTTAGATGGTCGTGTTGATGATGTTCCAACTGAACAAGAACAATATAGCTTCATCCACAAAAAGGTCACGCAACGAATCGCCATTGTTGCAGCGGGGCCGCTAGCTAACTTCATCTTTGCAATTTTTGCGCTGTTTTTAATGTTATTAATTGGTGTCCCTAAGGTTAAACCTGTTGTTGGTGAAGTAACACCTTCGTCAATAGCCGCCGAAGCCGGTTTACAAGCCAATGATGAATTTATGCGTATAGCCGATACCAAGGTCTTGGATTGGGAAACGACGAGTTATGCTCTGTTAGATCAAGTTGGCTCAGACGTGTTTAACGTCGAAGTACAGCGCAATGGCCAACCGCTTACACTGACGGTAAAGCCTATTGATTGGAACATCGATGATGGCCAAGTATTATCTGGGCTTGGTTTTACGCCTTATCGACCAAAGCCATTATTGACAATGGCACAAGTGGTTGAAGGTTCGCCAGCTCAACAAGCAGGCATTCAAGCCGGAGACAAGCTCATTAGTATGAATGGTGAGAGGTTGAAAGATTGGCCACATGCCGTATCGATAATTACCAATCATCCAGAACAGACTATTCCGGCATTAATAGAGCGGAATGGTATAGAAATCTCTTTAAACATAACTCCCGAATCTAAACTTGATGAAGAGGGGTTTAGCCAAGGATATTTAGGTGTTGCACCAAATGTTGAGAATTGGCCAAAAGGCTATGTATTTGACATGCAATATGGTATTTTGCCCGCCTTAGAAAAATCAATTGAAAGAACTTGGTCGCTAATTAGCCTGAGCTTTCGCATGATAGGCAAATTACTTGTTGGTGATATTGGGCTAAATAATTTAAGCGGTCCTATTTCTATCGCACAAGGTGCCGGCGTTAGCGCACAAAGCGGCCTAGTGTATTTTTTAAGTTTTCTTGCATTGATAAGTGTCAATCTAGGTGTGGTGAATTTATTGCCATTACCTGTGCTTGATGGTGGGCACTTAATGTATTTTTTAATTGAACTTATTCGAGGCAAACCTGTCTCTGACAAGGTGCAAGAAATCGGCTTCCGAGTGGGAGCTTTCGTATTAATGATGATAATGGGTATCGCCATTATCAATGATTTTACTCGATTATGATCTCTCATTGAGTAGCTGTAGTCAGTGGTATTGGATAAATATAGCAAATGAAACACATAGTAGTTGGTTTAGTTCTTTTCTCCTTAAGCTGGATCTCTTCAGCAAATAACCAAACATTTAAAGTCGAAGATATACAAGTTACTGGTTTGCAGCGTGTTGCTTTGGGTGCCGCGTTAACGCATGTGCCATTTTCGGTAGGTGACCAAGTTAGTGAGTTTATCGTCGCTCAATCGATTAAGACTTTGTATCAATCAGGTCACTTTGCAGATATTAAGGCGTTTCGTGATGGCGATGTCGTTATCTATCAAGTGACTGAGCGCCCGACCATTAGTGAAATAGAATTTGATGGTAACAGCGATATCAAAGACGAGCAGTTACAAGAAAGTCTTGATGACAGCAATATTCGTGTTGGTGAGCCGCTTGATAAAACTATCTTAACCAATATTGAAACCGGCCTTGTCGATTTCTATCACAGTGTTGGTAAATACAATGCTTCTGTAAAAGCTGAAATTACTTACCTACCTCGTAACCGTGTTCGATTAAAGTTTGAATTTGAAGAAGGCGACGCAGCTAAGATAAAACAAATAAACATCGTCGGTAATAAAGTATTTGAAGACCAAGAGCTATTAACAAAAATTGAATCAAAATTTGACTTAGACTGGTGGGAGTTTATGTCAAATGACCGCTATCAAAAGCAAGCCCTACAAGGTGATATCGAAACGATTCGTGACTTCTATTTATCTAAAGGTTATTTAAAGTTTGATGTAGCATCAACCCAAGTTTCCGTTGATCCAAACAAAGAGTCGGTATACATCACGTTAAACGTTGAAGAAGACAAACCTTATACTGTTACTGGTTTTGAAATTGTCGGTGATGCGCTAGGCCAAGAAGAGTTCCTAACACGTTTAGTGCCAATTCAAGTTAATGAATTGTATAACGGCGATGTAGTTACTTACACCGAAGAAATGATCACTAAGTATTTGGCGCGCTTTGGTTACGCCAACGCAAAAGTGACGACAATTCCCGATGCAAACGAAGAAACATATGAAGTTGAGTTGGCCATTTCAATTGACCCTGGTAAACGTGTTTACGTTCGACGCATAGCCTTTGAAGGTAACTTTACTACGTCTGATGAAGTACTTCGTCGTGAGTTGCGTCAGTTTGAAGGATCAACTTTATCCAACGATTTATTGGAATTATCTAAAAGCCTTATCCAACGTTTGCAATACATTGAAACTGTAGAATTTAATGTGGAACCAATTCCGGGTTCTGACGATGCGGTCAATGTTGTTTTTACCATTAAAGAGCAACCTTCAGGTTCATTCCAAGCTGGCGTTTCTTATGGTGATTACACAGGTCTTGCATTTAATGCCGCGGTACAACAAGAAAACTTCTTAGGTACAGGTAATAAAATTGGCATTTCAATTAATACTTGGAAAGCACAACAAACCTTGTCGTTAAACTATACCGATAATTATTTTACGGATGATGGGGTAAGTTTAGGTGGCGTGATTTCATACTCAGCTTACGATGCGTCTAAAGTTCAATTAGTGTCATACTCACAAAAACGAGTAACGGTAGGTCCTACACTAAGTTGGCCTATTTCACAAAATAACCGCATTAGTGTGGGGCTGCATTACAACAATTACGAATTCTCAGATTTACAGCCTTATGAGCAAATCAAAGTATTCTCTAATTCATTTTTGGACCCGAATGATCCTGACGCGAACTTCAAGTTCCAGAATTTCCAAGGGAGCATCGGCTTTACCCACAACTCATTAAACCGAGGTATGTTCCCAAGTGCGGGTATGAGTCACTACGTTGGCTTTAAAACAACGGTGCCTGGTTCAGAGTTGCAATATTTTAAAATTAACTATGACTCAAAATATTACTTCCCACTTAGCAATGATCACAAGTGGACGTTCTTAACCCGTTTAGAGTTAAACTACGGTAATGGCTATGGCTCGCTTGATGGTAACCAACAAACATTGCCATTCTGGGAAAACATGCAGCAGCGTTCTACCGACTTACGTGGATTTGAAAGTAACACCGTCGGTCCAAAAGGTGTGATCCGTAGCAAGACGACAACGACTGTACCAATTGGTGTTGGTGGTTCATCAAGTGTTGTACTTGGTGAACAGTTTGATACACTGAGCACCACTTTCAGAGGTACGGGTGGTAACGCATCCTTCTTTGGTGGGCTAGAGTTGATCACACCGACACCATTCTTGTCGGATGAATATTCAAACTCAGTACGTACATCAGTATTCGTTGATGTAGGTAATGTATGGGACACTGAGTTTGATTTAGATCGCTACTCAAGCCTAGCGGCATCTCAAGTGGCGAAACTGGATGATTATTCTGATCCAGGTCGTTACAGAGCCTCAGCCGGTATCTCTATTCAGTGGATTTCACCTATGGGACCTATGGTGTTCACTTGGTCCAAGCCTGTCAAAGAGTACGAAGGCGACGAACACGAATTCTTTAGTTTTAATATTGGAACAACGTTCTAAATTTATTGGAGTAAAAAATGAAAAAAATTATCTTAGGGCTAGTTACAGGGATTTTAATGTCCACGGCAGCCATTGCTGAAACGATTGCTGTTGTTAATGTGCAATTGATCGCAAGTAAAATTCCTCAAGCGGCCGCTATGCAACAAACTCTACAACAAGAGTTCGCTGGCCCTACAGAAGAAGTTAAAAAGTTAGAAAGCGACATCAAATTCAATATTGAAAAGTTTCAACGTGAATCTATGACGATGAGCGATGAGCAAAAAACTGAGCTTCAAACTAAAGTAGCTGAATTGCAACAAGCGTATCAAGCTAAGTTACAACCTCTTGAGCAACAAATGCGTCGTCGCCAAGCAGAAGAGCGCAACAAAATCTTAGCGCTAATCCAACAAGCTGTTCAAGTCGTAGCAGCAGACGAAAAAGTAGACATCGTGTTGGATGCGAACGCAGTAGCTTATGTTAAGCCTGAGTTAGACTTATCAGAAAAAGTTATTGAGAAAGTTACTAAACTTAACTAATCGAAACTTCAGACTAATTTAAAGCCCACTAATACAGTGGGCTTTTTTGTTTCAACGGGTATAATTGCATTAACTACTCGATAAATAACTATTATAAGAGAAGCGCCTGTGTACACATTACAGCAGTTAGCTGACAAGATAACCGAACGCACTGGAATAGAAACTAAGTTAATAGGTGACGGTTCGGTTTCGATTGATAAAATTTCGACTATTGCCAAAGCTGGCACACAACAAATTACCTTCCTTGCCAACTCAAAGTATAAAAAGCATCTTGCAGAATGTCAGGCGACTGCCGTCATTTTAGATGAGTCTGATATGGACGCATGGTCAGGGGCGGCTATAACCATGAAAAATCCATACGCTGGATTTGCCATTGTTGCTCAATTGTTAGACACCACGCCAGCACAAGAAAAAAATGTGCACCATAGCGCAGTCGTTGCGGCAGACGTAAAGCTCCCGGAGTCCGTGGCTATTGGTGCAAACACTGTGATTGAATCAGGCGTTGAAATTGGTGAAAACGTACAGATCGGAGCAGGTTGTTATCTCGGTCAGGGTACAATCGTCGGCGCTGAAACAAGGTTATGGCCAAACGTAACAATTTATCATGACGTAAAAATTGGAACGCAATGTGTTATACACGCTGGCAGTGTTGTTGGTGCAGATGGCTTCGGTTATGCGCCACAGCAAATCGAAGGTGATCAGCACTGGATAAAGATACCACAAGTAGGTGGTGTAGTTATTGGCGATAACACCGAAATTGGTGCATCGACAACAATAGATCGAGGCGCGATAGACGATACGATTATTGGTCGAGGCGTGATCATCGACAACCAAATTCAACTTGGTCACAACGTGATGGTTGGTGATTACACCGCGATTGCGGCTGGGACTATGGTTGCTGGCAGTACAGTGATTGGGGCAAACGTTACTATAGGAGGCGCGTGCGCAATTGCAGGACATTTAAGCATAGCTGATAAAGCTTTTATCACCGGACGAACCCTCGTGATCAAAGACATCAAAGAAGCTGGCGTTTATTCTTCTGGCATGCCAGCAGCAACAAACAAAGAGTGGCGCAACAACACCGCTCGATATAGAAAATTAACAGAGTTATTTGACCGAGTTAAACAATTGGAACAAACGAGTTAACCCAAGCCGATATCCAAATAAAGAAACACGCTTGAGGTTAGATTGAATTATTTAAGGAGATTGCTTTGTCTGAGCAACTAAATTCATTTGAAATTGAACAAATCATGTCGTACTTACCACATAGATACCCTATGTTATTAGTCGACCGAGTGATTGATTACAAAGTTGGTGAGTCATTACACGCAATCAAAAACGTTACTATTAATGAACCTATTTTCACTGGTCACTTCCCGGCAAAACCAGTATTTCCAGGTGTGTTAATTTTAGAAGCGATGGCTCAAGCCACAGGTCTATTGGGTTTTAAAACAATTGAAGCGGAAAAAGGCAGTGTACCGAAAGACGAATTATATTTGTTCGCGGCAATTGATAACGCTCGATTCAAACATCCGGTTGTTCCTGGCGACCAAATGCATTTTCACGTTAAGTTTGTAAAAGAACGTCGTGGCATATGGAAGTTCACTGGTGAAGCGTTTGTTGACGGTAAGTTAGCTGCCAGTGCCGATATAATGTGTGCTCGCAGAGTCTTATAAATTAGCTTATAATCAATGTATTAAATAAGTATACATTGATAGAGGTAAGCCCTTGATCCACGAAACTGCAATTATTTCACCAAGTGCAAAGCTTGGTAAAAACGTAACAATCGGTCCTTGGACTTATATTGGAGCGGATGTTGAAATTGGTGATGATACAGTTGTTCATTCCCATGTTGTGATCAAGGGACCTACCGTTATAGGTAAAAACAATACCATTTTTCAATTTTCTTCAGTCGGAGAAGATTGCCAAGACAAAAAATACGATGGTGAGCCTACTCGCTTAGAGATAGGTGACAACAACATTATTCGTGAAAACGTCACAATTCATCGCGGCACAATTCAAGATAACAGTCTAACCAAAATCGGCAGTAATAACTTACTAATGGCGTACGTCCACATTGCACATGATTGCATGGTGGGAGACAACACTATCTTTGCCAACAATGCCAGTATCGCAGGCCATGTTCATGTGGGCGATTGGGCGATTTTAGGTGGTATGGTTGGTGTGCATCAGTTCTGCCATATCGGTGCTCATAGTTTTATTGGGCTCGACTCCATCGTTGTCAAAGATGTCCCTCCATTTGTATTAGCGTCTGGCTCTGGTGCGGAACCAAAAGGCTTAAATTCCGAAGGTATGAAACGACGTGGTTTTACCAGCGAGCAAATTACCGCCATAAAACGTGCTTATAAAGAAGTTTACCGCAAAGGTAACTCTGTCGAAGAGGCGCTTGCTAATATTCCAGATGATGATGAGTCGTTGGTTATGTTCAAACAATTCATTCAAAACTCTGCCAGAGGCATTATTCGTTAACCCATGACCGAATTAAACATTGCAATTATTGCTGGAGAGCATTCCGGCGATATTTTAGGCGCTGACTTAATGTCGGCGCTTTCTGATCTTGCTTGGCACCAAAACATTACTTTGAACTTTAAAGGAGTGGCTGGTCCGAAAATGATTGAGCAAGGCTGTGAAAGCTATTTTGATATGGAAGAGCTTGCAGTCATGGGCATTGTCGAGATTTTAAAACGTCTACCTCGATTACTAAAAAAACGTAAACAACTGGTGGCAGATTTAATTGCTTGTCAGCCAGACGTGGTTATTGGAATTGATGCTCCTGAGTTTAATCTAGATTTAGAACTCAAGTTAAAACAAGCGGGCATACCGACGGTCCACTATGTAAGTCCTTCAGTTTGGGCTTGGCGACAATCTCGAATTCATAAAATCAAAAAAGCTTGCGACTTGGTCTTGGCATTATTGCCATTTGAAAAAGCATTTTACGATAAACATCAAATGCCTTGTGAGTTTGTTGGACATACCATGGCGGATCAGATCCCACTAGCGGATCAACAAATTTCTACTCGACAGCGCTTGGGAATCGCAGAAGGGCAAAAGATTCTGGGGATTTTACCCGGTAGCCGCGGCTCTGAAATTAAGTTTCTATTGCGGCCATTTTTAGAAACCGCAAGAGCGCTTAAAGCTCAAATACCAGAACTGACGTTTATGCTACCGGCAGTTAACGAAAAGCGAGCTGCGGTAATTAACGAAATAATCGAAACTGAATTCAGTGATTTGGCAGTGGAAGTTTCTATCGGCAATGCACGTGAAGTAATGGCGGTTTCTGATGCGGTATTGTTGGCTTCAGGCACAGCTGCACTTGAAACTATGTTAATGAAAACGCCAATGGTGGCGGCGTATCAAGTGAGTTGGTTTAGTTATCAAATATTCAGCCGCTTGGTGAAAACAGAGTTTTTTACGCTACCAAATTTATTAGCTCAAAAAATGCTGGTGCCAGAGTTAATCCAACACGATATGACAGTCGAGCGCATGGTAAAAGAGCTGAGCCCGTTGCTTGAGAATGAACAGCTAGAAATTAAACAAGAGTATTTGGCCATTCATGAGCAGATCCGCTTAAACGCCAGTGAAAAAGCAGCAGAGTGTATTTGGCAACTGTTGGGAGATAATACCGGTTCGAAGCTTTCAAAAAAAGAGCCTGATATTGGCTCTGATGACGAAAATGACGAGAAAAATGAACAATTGCTAGAACCTGACGTCGATAGCGAAGAAATATCAGTAAGCGAAGTTAAAAATGACCAGTAAATCAAAAAAAGCCAAAATCGATTTTCCTGAGTTTGTATATCCAGACTATCGACTCATCGCTGGCGTTGATGAAGTTGGTCGAGGGCCGTTAGTGGGAGCCGTTGTTACTGCAGCGGTGATTTTGGATCCAAACAAGCCGATTGCCGGGCTGACCGATTCTAAAAAATTAACGGAAAAAAAACGTGAAGCCTTGGCAATCGAGATAAAAGAAAAGGCGCTGTCTTGGTCAATTGCTCGTGCTGATGCAGATGAAATCGATGAGCTAAATATTTTACATGCCACGATGCTAGCGATGCAGCGTGCAGTCGCAAATTTGTCCGTGCAGCCTGAATTTGTGTTGATTGACGGAAACCGATGTCCAGAGTTACCTATACCGTCCGACTCAGTAGTCAAAGGTGATTTGCGAGTCGCAGAAATTAGTGCCGCTTCAATTCTTGCTAAAGTTTGTAGAGACAACGAAATGAAAGAGCTCGACAAGTTATATCCAGACTTTGGTTTTGCCAAGCACAAAGG
>JABXID010000080.1 GCA_013373245.1 Gammaproteobacteria bacterium | reverse complement strand
ACCCCTGTTACCGCCGTGAAAGGGCGGTGTCCTAGGCCTCTAGACGAAGGGGACAAAACCTTCGTTAAACCAATGCGTCATTGGTTATAAGGAATTTGGTGGAGCTAAGCGGGATCGAACCGCTGACCTCAACACTGCCAGTGTTGCGCTCTCCCAGCTGAGCTATAGCCCCGCTACCTTGAGTGCTTTTGAAACAAATAACTTTGCCTCAAACGCGGGGCGCATTCTATGCATTCACTAAGAACGCGTCAACTATTATTTTAATAAAAAAGTAATTTATTGAGGTAAGTGATTAATTTTTTTACAAACCGCTCAAAATTAATTCTTTTCGTAGTTTAATTAGCTCAAAAACTAAAAAAGTCAGCAAAATGCTGACTTTTATAAACTGTATTAAGGAGAGCTTTAACGCATTTATTGATTTGCTTCTCTTTCAGCAATAAAAGCAAGTGCATTGTCGATACGCTCAACCACTTTCTCTTGTGCTAAATGAACCAAAGTAACATCTAACGAAGGAGAATTGCCGCTACCAGTCGTCGCTACACGCAATGGCATGCCAACTTTACCCATACCAACTTCTAGTTCTTCAGCAGTGTCATTAATTGCTGCTTGAATGTTTTCCTCACTCCACTCGCTAAGTTGTGCAAGCTTTTCCTTCACTAAACTTAACGGCTCCTTGGCAACAGGACGTAAATGTTTCTTCGCTGCTTTTTCATCCAAGCTTGCAAAATCTTGGTAGAAATACTGACTAATCTCAGCCATTTCTTTTAAAGTTTTAACCCTTTCAGCCTGCAAATCAACGATAACTGCTAAATCTGGACCATTGGCTGTATTAACGCCTTGATTTTCAAAGTGCCATACAAGGTGTTTCGCAACTTCTTGAGCCGGCAACAACTTCATATATTGCTGATTCATCCAGTTTAATTTTTCAGTATTAAACGCAGAAGCAGAATTGTTGATATTTTCTATATCAAAGTGTTCAAACAACTCTTCAAGTGTAAATACTTCTTGGTCTCCATGAGACCAACCTAAACGCACTAAATAGTTAATAAGTGCTTGTGGCAAGTAACCGTCATCACGGTATTGCATAACACCAACCGCGCCATGACGCTTAGATAACTTTTTACCATCGTCACCTAAAATCATTGAACAGTGAGCATAAGTTGGTACTTTTGCACCAAAGGCTTCAAAAATATTAATTTGTTTGGCTGTATTAATTAAGTGGTCTTCTCCACGAATGACATGACTCATTCCCATTTGCCAATCGTCGATAACAACACAGAAGTTATACGTCGGGCTGCCATCAGAGCGCAGAATGATCATATCGTCCATTTCTTGGTTCGATATTTCCATTTCTCCACGTACCGCATCATTCCACTTCACAGAACCTGTTTTAGGATTTCTGAAACGAACAACAAATACGGAATCGTCTACCACATCTAACTTTTCATTTTCTGCTTCATAATCAATACGCTCGCCAGTTTGTTCGGCTCTTTCACGTAATGCCTCTAACGCTTCTTTACTTAAGAAACACTTATAAGCCTTCCCTTCGTCCAATAATTGCTGAACATAACTTTTATATAAGTCAAAACGTTTAGTCTGATAGAAGATTTCTCCGTCCCCTTCCATCCCTAACCACTGCATACCGTCTATAATGGCTTGCACTGCTTCCGGCGTTGAACGCTCTAAATCCGTGTCTTCGATACGTAAAATAAATTTTCCGTTATTACGCTTAGCGTATAACCAAGAGTATAAAGCGGTTCTAGCACCACCAACGTGCAAATATCCAGTTGGACTAGGTGCGAAACGAGTAACTACTGTCATGTAAAATTCCACAAAACTATTTATCTAATAAATTTGCGCGCTATTCTATAGAAGTTAACGTGAAGTATAAACATAATTCCAGCTTCCATAACTTGTGAGAGAACGAATGAAATATTGGCTGTTTAAATCAGAGCCTGATGCATATTCAATAGATGACTTAAAAAATGAAGAAAATGGCGTTGGCCGTTGGGATGGTATTCGCAACTATCAAGCGAGAAACTTGTTGCGCGACAAAACATCCGTGGGTGATGCCATTATATTCTATCATTCCAGTTGCAAAAACGTAGGTGTTGCGGGCTATGCCGAAGTTTTATCTGCCCCCTACCCTGATCCCCTGCAATTTGATCCTGAGTCAAAATATTACGACCCTAAGTCATCAGCTGAAAATCCAAGGTGGGTATGTGTAGATGTGAAATATACGAAACACGTCAGTCGCTTTCTGCCACTATCGGAAATTAAACAATGTGACGAGCTTAATGAGATGGTTTTAGTAAACCGCAGTCGATTATCAATTCAACCAGTTAAAGAAACTGAGTGGCTAAAAATCAAAGAATTAACAAAGAACAGCTAAAAAACGGCTAAGGTTTGAACAAAAGTTATATTTTTTAAAGCTTTTGGCTAAGAATTCATCGAAAGGTTAAAAACATTAAAAATTATGGTTGACTCTTTTAAGTCGCTACTTATAATACGCCCCACTTGAACGGCAGCGAAGTATTTAGTTAACGTTCAAAGATAATACTGGGCGGTTAGCTCAGTTGGGAGAGCATCGCCCTT